>DAOUUR010000181.1 GCA_030668045.1 bacterium | reverse complement strand
TGCAGCGATTGGTTGGAGAGACCGATCTGGCTCGCCTGCGTTTTATGACATCGCACCCCAAAGACCTCTCGAAGCATTTACTTGAAGTTATGGCCGGCTCTGATCGTATCATGCCTCATATTCATCTGCCTTTGCAGTCGGGGTCGAGTCGTGTGCTGGAAGCGATGGGGCGAAAGTATACGGTCGAGCACTATCTGGGAATAGTTGACTCGATCAGAGAGAAGTTGCTCTATGTGTCGCTGACTACCGATCTGATGGTTGGTTTTCCAACTGAGACTGAAGAGGAGTACGAGCAGACACTGCAGGTGGTGAGGACAGTTCAGTTTGATTCTGCTTTTATGTTTCGCTATTCAGTTCGTCCCGGAACGGCTGCTGCTAAGCAGGTCAATGATGTATCCGAAAATATCAAGATCAAACGGTTGCAGAAACTGATCGAACTCCAGCAGGCAATTAGTTATGATCGCAACCAGCGAGAGGTTGGTCGCGTTGTTAGTTGCCTCGTAGAAGGAGTTTCACGACGTGACACTGCGATGATGCGCGGAAGAACCGAAGGCAACAAGATTGTGTTGTTCAAGACGGGCGCTAAGGAAGGTGACATTGTGTCGGTCAGTATTTCCAGCGCCGATGCCTACACGCTACATGGACATGTAATGGAGGAAAATTGATGGCTGCCATATGGTCCGGCGTTTTACTGACGTTGCTGACTCTGATCGTTATTGTTTTTCTTGTCTATCGCCTGCGGTTTTTTACTGAGGGCGGTATTCCGGGTCGGTTCGCGTTCCTGTCGGGGGCCATGATGGTTCTGGTGGCGACCGCGTGGCAGATTCTCAGAAATATGAGCGCCTATCCCGAATGGTTCCTGCCGGAAGTTTACCCGTTTCTTGAGGTCGGTCAGTTTGTTGGCCTGGTGGCTGGTGTCCTGATGATTGTGGTCGGATTGGCTCTCTATTCAGACTATTGGCAGACGCGTCAGATCGAACTTCGCCAGCAGGAGCAGAAGCTATCGTTGTCGAGCAACCTTCGAGAGTATTCCCGCCAGCCGTATCAACTGTTGGAACTGTGCGACATCTTTCTCAAAGAGCTTGTCGCGACGATGGAAGAAACAGCCGGGGCGGTCTTCTTGATCAACCGTAGCCAGCGACGATTTGTACTGACCGCATCGGTTGGTTTGAATCGGGATGAAACGGTGGCCCTGGAGTATTATCCTCTTGAGCGCAATATCGTCAGCCAGGCGCTTGATGCTGGTGAACCGATGATAGCCGGAGGAATTGACTTTGTGGATCGATCCGGCAAAGTGTTCGGGTCGAGATTCCGGTCATGTCTGATACTGCCGATGATCTCAGGGTCGGACCGTGTTGGCGGCGTCATTCTGATCTCGGAGCGTGCGCGACATTTTGGAAATTCTGAGATAAGATACATGGCACCGGTAACCGACTGGCTGGCTGAGAAACTTAAAGCCGCCCGGGTCGGTAGAGAACTCGCTGCTGTTCGCTCCGACTCTGAAAAACGAACCGAAGAGCTGACCGGACTCACCTCTCTGATGCTGACAGCTTCGACGGCCCTGACTTCAGCCGATCCGGTTACCGGATTCTGTCGTTCTCTGTTGGGGATGGCATCGGCTCAGTCGGTGCATCTTGTAGGACTACTCAACGGCTCGCTCCACATCTATGGTGGCAGTGAACCGCTTGTTGACACGACCGAAAACTACCGGACGGCCTTGATCGATGCCATCGACCGCGGACGCCCTCTTATTGTCAATCAGGAGGCAACTAACGGGGAAGATCGCTCGTTTGTGGCTCTTTCGACTCTGGTCTATCCGTGTCGGGCCGGAGGTACTACCAGCGCCCTCATATTGAGAAGAGAATCCGAGCCGTTCAGTGTCAGCGAGACCGAACTCAAGGCTGTAGAAGTTCTAGCCCATCTGGCCGATGCTGTCATCAGCCTGGCCGATAGCAACCGTCTCAGCATCACGCGGCGACGCGGTTTCAACAGGATTCTCGAATTGCTGCGTCCCGATATCGATCTCAACTTTGAAAGTTCACCCGGCTTCCTCGCCGGTCATCTCGATGATATCCTGCCCTCAGGAACAAAAGCGATAACATTCAGTCGTGGTGCCAACGGTACACTGCAGGCGGTGGCCGGATTGCATGTAGGCAAAGATATCGTGTCTGCTTTTGATATCTTACCGGGAGAGGGTGACATCGGACAGGCGGGGGAGATGTCGGTGCCGTCGTTCTTCAGGGGACGAAAACAGATCGGCAGCAGGATTCAATCGTACGAAGGTGACAACCGGGAACTGTTTCATCGTCTCTTCGGTGAGGAAGGTCTGCCGTCGTTCATGGCTGTTTGCCCGATTGCCGGGGGGAGTGGCGCAAGGGGCGTGCTGGTTGTTCTTATGTACGAAGTCAATGACAGCCAGACTACAGAGTGGGAACGTCTCCTGACGCTCGCCGTTGGTCTCTATACGGTACGGTCCACTATCGACAGTCTCAGTCGCGGCACTGTCGCAACCGATGTTGACAGTGGCGAACGCCAGATTCTTGCCAGGACGGTCAACGAGCTGAACAATCGGCTCTCGGCTGTTATCGGTAACGCCGAACTGGCTAGGGATCGGCAGGATGTCTCCGGTGATGTCCGCGATCACGTCCAGAGCATCATCAGAGAAGCTGAGATGGCGGCGGGTTTTGTTCGCGAGAAGCTGGGTGGCATCGTTAGCGAGTCATCACCGCAGAGAGGACCGGACAAACGCGGGCTTGATGAAATATCAAAAGAGGCGTTGAAGCAGTATCGCATATCGGGTGACCTCTATCTGCTGGAGGGGCGTACTTTTGAGATCGACTTCAACCTTACCGCCACCGGAACGGTCGCACTTGAGTCGTCTGTCGGGCAACAGTTGATAGGTGAAGCTGTGGCGGCTTTTGCTGCTAATGTCCGGGAGAACGAAATAATTTCGGTGTCAACATATACCGCTGAGGATTCGGCATTCCTTGATATCTCACGCCATCTGAAGAACTTTCCACCGGTGGAGCAGGTGGCAGGATTTGGGCAGTATGCGGATGCCAAAGAGACTCTCAATTTCAGACCGGCTGATACATTCCTGAAACATCTAACCGGAACCGGCAGCTTGTACGCTTTTGATCGATACAGCCAGGTGCCGTCCTACATCTCATTTCGGTTTCCGCTTCAAGGATCACCGATGACTTCGGTTGCTGAAAAAACGGCCGGGAAGCGTGTCCTGGCGATTGACGACCAGACCGTAATCCTTGACTTGATTGTCGCCATGTGTCAGTCGCAGGGATATCAGATTCAGACGGCCAACTCTGGCGAGGAAGGTCTTGAACTGGCAACAGCAGGTGAATTCGATGTCATCCTGACTGATCTGGCTATGCCCGGAATGTCCGGACTGGAAGTCGCCCGGCGGATCAGACGCCTTCATCCGGTGACGCCAATCATTCTGGTCACCGGGTGGGAGGCTGGGATCGAGCAGGCGCAACTGGATCAGGCCGGTATTCACGAGGTTATATACAAGCCATTCCGGATCGAGCAACTCACCGATGTAATGAGAGCAGTTCTGCACAAGGGATCGACCTCATAGGTACGCCTGCTGACCTCCTCAATCTTCTGTTGTCCTGACCGATAATAATAGTATGAAAAGATCAGGGCCAATTTACGATTCCTTATCCTTGATGGACCGGCTAAAGCAGAACAACGATTTGCTATCTCTTCCGCAGGTGCTCTCCGAGGTGCTTGCTGAGGTTGGTCAGGAGAGCTATTCACTGGAACGGCTCGCCAAGATTATCCTCAAGGATCCTTCGCTTACATCCCGCATACTGCGGATAGCCAACTCGCCATTTTATCATCGATTCGTGCGAATTCGAACCGTTAATCAGGCTATATCGATTCTCGGAGCAACCACGGTCAAGTGTATCGCGCTCTCCTCGTCAATCTTCCATCCCGACAAGATTGTGGCAGAGTCCGGTGTGGACCCGCGCGATTTCTTCCTCTCATGTATGGCCTCGGCTGCCACCACCGAGAAAATTGCCGTCATGACCAGTCAGAAGGCGCCCGAGGAGGCATTTATCGCCGGTCTGCTGCTGGACATGGGCACGCTCTACTTCCTGCACCATCATCCGAGCGAGTACTATCGGGTGACGCGCCTGAGCGCGTCGGGTCAGGATCTCATCAGCGCCGAACGGGAGGTCTTTGGTGTCGATCACACCGACGTGGGGGTCTGCCTTGCTCAGATATTGGAGCTTCCGGACTATGTCTCGTCAGCGATTCAGGGCCATCACAACACGCTGGAGTTGAAAGGCAAAACTCATCTCCAACTGACCGTGACACTCGCGGCTCTGCTTGGTGGCGGCCGGTCCGCTGGAGTTGAGCACGACCTTGAGCAGCAACTCGACGCTATCAGACGTCTCTCCTCGCAATTGCATCTTGATAAAGAGCAAATCGATGAAATCACGTTCTCGCTGCTTCCCGGAGCGGTCGAGGCCGCAGAGCATGTTGGCATTGACGTTGGCGATGTCCAGCGTCTGCTTATGGAAGCCAACACGGAGATTTGGAAAACGTTCTTTGTACTCGAAAACCTGTTCAAGGAACGCCAAGAGTTGAACAAGAGCCTCCTGGAAGAGGAGAGGCGCAGGGGAGCGCTTGAGACCAAAACAATCGCGATGGCGACGCTTTCCCACTATCTGAACAACGCGGCGATGGCTGTCTATGGTCGTTCGCAACTGATGCGGATGCTGTATGAAAAGGGCAGCAGCGATAAGTTGCTGGACAAACTGCCCTCTTACCTTGACGTCATTGATGGTGCGGTTAGGAAGACGGTAGCTGTGATAGAGGAGATGAGAGCTATCTCACCGATCGATTATAAGCGATTCCTGGATACATCAAAGGCGCTTGACATCGATGAGCGGATTGAAGCTCGCATGAAGGAATTAACCGACGGTTTTAACCTTGGACCTTCAGAGCCGATACCGGAATCCGTCGAGTAGCTGACCGGTTGACTGTCATCCCCGATTGTCGTAAATTACACTATGCTTAGATATCTTACCTCTGGTGAATCGCACGGCCGGCAGCTAACCGCTATTGTCGATGGTTTCCCGGCCGGTTTCGAGATTGACTTCGAAGCTATCAACTATCAACTGGCGCGCCGACAGAAAGGTTACGGTCGTGGTGGTCGGATGAAAATTGAAAAAGATCAGGTGGAGATTGTCTCGGGGGTTCGGAACGGATGCACTCTCGGGGGGCCGATCACACTGGTTATCGCCAACGACGATTGGCCGAACTGGGCGAAGATTATGGATCCGGAAAAACCGATACCGGAGGAGTTGACTCCCGCCGAAAAAAGCCTCGCCCACGACAAAACGACGCCGAGACCTGGCCATGCCGACCTGCCCGGTGGGATCAAATGGGACCATCACGATCTCCGAAATGTCCTGGAGCGTGCTTCGGCCAGAGAAACGGCAATACGCGTAACAGTAGGTAGTTGCGCCCGTCAGCTTATGCAATACTTTAAGGCCGAGTTTGTCTCCCATGTTGTCCAGATCGGTGATGTGGCGCTGGAGGGTGATGTTGATCGTACTGATCTGGGGAAGATAGACCAGCTCTCGGAAGCTTCG
>DAOUUR010000463.1 GCA_030668045.1 bacterium | reverse complement strand
TAGCAGGTCTTGAAAACGCTGAAGACGCTCTAAAAGGGAAATCCGGCACTATCGTTATTAGAGAGTAGACAGAAGTCCATTTATCTCTGAGTTGCGGTAGCACGGCTTGGGTATAAAGCGTGTTCAATATAAACACTTCATTGGTGACAAGCCCCAGCGCATTGTGCTGGTCTTACTGACCTTCGCGGTAGCGTTTCCGGATCTCACCTCACTGGCCGTGGCAGATGGTTATGGCCACAGAGTAACGCCCTTCACTGCGGTTGAGCTGGATGACGACGCTGCGGAGTTATGCTTCGTCGTTGATATAGTTCAGCAGATAGGTCGTTTTTGAAATCCGCTCCAGGTCGATAATGGCCATAGGCAACTCTGGAGGCCGATAGCTTTTCAGTAGAGATCAGACCAGAACGAAGGTGTTCACGGTACCGAGCTTGAGCGATGGCCTGCTGAACGCACTACTTAGGGACGCGAGCGAAAATTCGGTCTCGCAAATCCATCAGCGCTTTGTCTATATCACGCAAGTTCTGTAGCCACCGCTTTTAGGCTGGCTGATTAGTGCTGGAGATTGTGACCACAAGCTTCCATCACATATAACCTTAATTCGTCATCGCATGGAAAGGAATTCAATGTGTCAAATGTTAATCTCGATCTACTGATAAAAGGCGACTTGGTTCTCCCGGATGAAGTTGCGCAGGATAGCCTCGTCGGCGTCAAAAACGGCTTGATCGTTGGTATTTACCGGGATGGTGCCGCCCCTCGGGCCAACCAAAACCTCAATGCCAGCGGTCAGCTTGTTTTTCCGGGTTTGGTCGACGCCCATGTCCATTCTTACAGCAATCCCAATGAGGGGTTCGAACACTCCACCGCCGCCGCCGCGGCTGGCGGGGTGACGACCATCATTGAGATGCCCTATGACCACAGTGCTCCGGTGTTCACGCCTGAAATTTTTCAAAACAAAATTGAGCTGGTCAGACGCCTGGCCAGGGTGGATGTGGCCCTGCTGGCCACATTGAAGAAGGATGGTAATTGCGAGGCCATCGAACCGCTCGTAGAAATGGGCGCCTGCGGCTTTAAATTAAGCGTTTTTGAGACCGACCCGAATCGGTTTCCCCGCATCGAAGACGACGTTCTATTTAATGTCCTACCGCAGATCGCCAATCAGGACGTTCCGGTCGGTTTCCATGCGGAAAATGACGTCATCATCAAGGCGCTGATCGCCCGCTTCAAAGAAGAGGGAAAAACGTATCCCAAGGCCCACTGCCAAACCCGGCCACCGATTTCCGAGTCCCTATCCGTTGTAAAGCTTTTGGAGTTCGCCCACTGGAGCCGTGTTCAGCTGCATATTTACCATGCCTCCCATCCTCGCTCTCTTGAGCTAATCGACTGGTATCGCCGGCGGGGAGTGGATGTGACGGTGGAAACCTGCCCCCATTATCTGGTTTTGAATGAGGATGATATGGAGCGAGTGGGCGCTTTTGCCAAAATCAATCCGCCGATCCGGAAAAAGGTGGATGTTGAGCAAATGTGGGGGGCCCTGAAAGATGGCAGCGTGGATTGGATTGCATCGGACCACGCGCCCTGGCCATTGGCGAAAAAGCAGGCGCTCGACATATTTGAAAACAGCTCGGGTTCCCCAGGACTGGAGACCACCCTGGCGCTCATGTATAGCGAAGGGGTGATCGAACGGGGCTTAAATCCGGTTGCTTTGGCAAAGCTTTTGGCTGAGCGGCCAGCCCAACGCTTCAAGCTGGCGCCCCGCAAAGGCCATATTGCCCTGGGGGCAGATGCCGACTTCGCCGTTTTCGATCCGAATCAACAGTGGACTTTCAGGGCTGGAGATAGCCGTTCATCGGCCAAATGGTCACCCTATGACGGCATGACCTTTAAGGGCCGTGTTGTGCAAACGATTCTGCGAGGCCGGATTATCTATGACGGCTCAGTTATCCTTGCTAAAGAGGGTAACGGTGAGTTCATTCCGGCCAAGCGGAGCTGATCAGTAATTTGATGATAGTAGCAAAACTGTTGGCCTTAACTGTTGTCCAGTTGCAGCCAACGATCATTGCAATCGATCTGAAAAAAGAAGGAAAAGCTGCATCGTGAATGGAGATAAAGCGCAAATCAACAAAATGCAGCTCTGGTCCGATTTGATGAAACTGGGCCAAATCGGCAATCAAACAGCATTGGCGTCAGAATAGTTTCACCGGCAAAGCAGCTGTGACATCGCCCAAGGACCCGTCAGCTTTGGAGGCAGTGGCGACCAAAATGAGCGACCCTCTACCTTGAAACTCATTGTTTTAGACTGTATAGGTTTCGGCCCGGAAGCCCGGCAAAGGATGAAAAAGCTCAGCCACCGACCAGTGATCTGCCCCCAAACTCTGGTGCCCCGAGTGACGGCGGAGATGGTGGACGATTAACATCGTGACATGGCAATGATTTTTGGTTATTTCATTTGTCCGGGGACGCGGATCACTAAAATTCCAACTTAAAAAATGGTATAAAAAGCGGGAGATAGGCAAATAACATTACAATTCCGCACCTTTCTCATTTTGGTGAACCTACTATATCTTGTGGT
>DAOUUR010000111.1 GCA_030668045.1 bacterium | reverse complement strand
GATATCTATGAGGACGGTTACTGTGCTGATGTTGACAACTGCCCGACGGTAGCCAATCCGGGTCAGGAAGATACCGACGGTATTCCTCCCGGTGATGCCTGTTGTTGTATTGGCATCAGCGGTAACGCCAATGGTGATGGAGACGGCTTCGTCAATATTTCCGACGTTACGTATCTGGTCGACCACCTGTTCGGCGTGCCATTGGGGCCGATTCCGCCCTGCCCGAACGAAGGAAATGCTAATGGTGATGAGAACGGTTTTATCAACATTTCTGATGTCACCTACTTGGTCGCCCACTTGTTCGGCATCCCGCTCGGACCAGCACCACCGGTGTGCCCGTAGAGGATAAGTCTGTTTTATTGTGACCGGCCCGCACGCCTCGGCGCATCTTCGACCGCGGCGGACCGGTCACGGTATCTGGAAGTCAAGGTCGAAACCAACCAACCGGTGGTTGCCTGAGCCATCGGCTCGCCGGGGCGAGGTTTCTACACTGGCAAGGTGTCAACACGCCGAAAATCATAGGCACAAAAAAGCCGGGTCGTTCTGACCCGGCTTTTCTGAATAGAGGATATTTCTTAATCGCAAACAGTGTTCTTAAAGCTCTTGGGTTATAATTCCTTCCATGCAACCAGATCAACAACCCCGGTTAGACCTCGGGAATAATCAGCCAGGATTCGATCATAGTGGAAACCGGCACTATTGTGTGCGACAATATCTGCAGCAGCGATTGAGCCATAGAAATCACCGGAGTTCCTGAGATCAGCTTCTCCTTCCGGGTTGTAAAACACCGCGTAAATATCACCGCTGTTTTTCAGCACAAAATCTCCCTGGGAGTAAAATATCAAATCGAGAGGGGTGCCCCCAACATTGATCTGGGTGTTGTTTTTAAGCTCTATATCACCGGTTACATAAATAATCACTTCGTCACCGGGTGGAATTATCAAGTTAGCGGAATTATCAAAAATGATATCTGAGAAAAAGTAGACACCTTCGCTCATTACAATATCACCGTCGGCTCTCAGAGCATCGCTGAAGGGGTCATAAATGTAGGTACCTGAAATACCTGATGAGGCAGAATTATTAGCTTCCGCCCAGTCATACTCCGATTGAGGAATTATCTGCATCTCCTGTTCCGGAGCTTCATCAGTGACATCGCCGGTAACTATGGCTCCGGCGTCAATATCGGCACCACCCACTAACGAAGTGCTCACGTCACCTCCAATGATACCGCCATTATTTACACTGATTGTACCATTGGAGCCGAGGTCGCCACCAATAGTGTCATTTGTTCCGGCATACGTACCGGAATCGGAATTGTATGAGTCGGTAACCATGCTGTTTCTGATATCAACGCCGTCATCGCCGTACATGGCATGTCGGAACGGATAATCCTCTTCCGGGACCGCCAAAATCTCTACTTCCGCTTTGGCTGGTCCTAATTGACCTGTGGAAGTGAGCACAATAGTGTCAGCCAGAGTAGAATCAGTAGCACTGTCAACTACCGTGACCGAGAAAGAACCATCACCAAATGGGAAGTCAGTAAAGCCGCTACGCCAGGTAAGGTCGGTATTCAACTCATTCAGACCCATTTTCACTCCGGCATCGGCAATATAGAAGGCTTGCTCCCCGTGGAGTTGGTTATATGACATCTCAATATCTAATAGAGATCGGTCTGCCGATATGGCCAATACCATAGTGAGTAAGGCCATAATGCCCAGTGTGATTACAAGGGCGGCACCTTTGTCATTTGTTAGTTTTCCACACATATGTATATTCTCCTTCTATATTACATTTCTGATAGTGACTACGTCACTGGATGAAAATGAACGATAGCCATTGTTCAGCCTGTAACTTTCGTCGAATTGCGATGCAGTTGCTTCGATGGCAAGAGTTATTTGGTTGGGGGCGGTTGCGACCCAGACAAGTCGTGTAATATAATCCGAATATATGTTAGCCGGATTGGCATTTGTCTGTTTCATGAGGCGATATACTTTTTTGGCGCTTGGGAAGTTTGGTAACTGATTGTACTCCGATTCCGATATCTCACTAAGGAAATATAGAATGGTGTCAACTGGTTGGGTTTGGCTCAGATATATTGACAGGCTATCACCCTGTATTTTGTATGCCGGGTGCCCGGAGAGCTTATAGCCAGCCTGGCGAAGGTTTCTCTTGATGTCGTGGAGACTAGCTCGACAGATGGACTGGGCCTCAGAAAGTTCAGCTTGGATGCTGGATTGATTATGCAAGCTGGCGTAAAATTGCATGGACGCAGTTGTGATAATACCGGTTATAAAAGCTGCAATCAGGAGTTCAAGAATTGTAAAACCCCTCGTGCACCGTAACAAATGCATCGGAGAATATTTCATCATTCAATCCTTATCCAATATACCTTTAAAGAGGGACGATCTATATACACCCGATTTGTCGGTCCAGGAAAGCTGGCAATCAATATGGCAAATACCAGCAGGTATAAGAGTATCGGTTGTGTTGTCTTCTATGTAGACCAACCTCTCATATCCAGATACGGAATCATAAGCCCTGTATGGAAGAGTGGGTAGCGAGTCCAGGCTTTCGTAATATTCCAGCTTTTCCTTGGCCATCTCCGAGACTGTAATAATATCGCGAGAAATGTTGTTACTCTCGGTCGAGAGAACCATCAGGGGTGCAAGACCAAGAATACCAAAGCTCAAGATAATCAAGCTGATCATAACCTCGAGTAAAGTGAGGCCTCTCTGGTTCTGCATAATACATCTCCATCCTAAATTCATATTTTCTAAACGGGAAAATAAGCAAACGAGATGCCAGCAATAAGTCGAACCCTAAGTGAATGTTAAGACGTTGCCCCGCTTAGAGCTACGGTTCGATGTTTCTCGGTCGAACATGCCTTGTGGGCCAGACAATCTACTTAATGTAGAGAATATCCCATACATTAGTCCCTATTTACAAACACAGACAAACCTGGTTCAGGCAAGCCTGCTCTAAGACACAGGCAAAGTGCCAACACGCGAAAGTCATAGGCATAAAAAAAACCGGGTCGTTCTGACCCGGCTTTTTATAGGGTTTTGGTCGGCTCAGTTGTTGACATACTTGCTGAGGATCTTGTTCATCCGCGAACTCATTCTTGAGTTGGGAAAAACCTCGGTCGCCCCGGCTGTCTTGGCCGCCTTCATCTGTTCTTTGAGAACCGTAGGCGAATAGCAGACAATCGGTATGTCCTGCGTGGCTCCGTAGGAGCGAAGTTTGTTAATAAGCGATGGCGCCTCAATGCCGTTTAGATTCAGATCAATAATGATCAGGTCGGGCTTGAGATCGTGAGCTTTGCTGAAAATGTCGTCGGAGCGGACCGCCTTAATGCCCTCAGCTTCCATGCCGTCCAGGGTCGACATGATCTTAGACGTAAAGATCATGTTGTTGGCAGCGATAATTACCTTTTTATTCATACTTTCAGTCCGCATTGGTATTGTTTGATATTCCACCTCTTCTCGCAGGCATCTCTGCCTTAATAAGCATTTTAATATACTACATAATGCCGTCAAATGAAAGCCCTGTAATGGGTATTTTGAAAATATCTGCGAGCACCTCCGTAACTAATGGTAGGGCAACATGATAACAATGCGATACGTTGAGCACCGACGGACCCCAATCTCGATTTCGCCTAGTTTTTGTTGATTTCACTCCGGTTTCGGCGTAACGGACACAGATGAATGACTTGAGAGCCAGCCAGGATTGTACTCACCCAGCGATCAAGCGTCGCAACTTGCCGTGGGGCGGTCTGATTGCCATTTTCCTGCTGCTGGCGGCTGGTTTTCAGGCGCTTGGCGGGGAGAAGGGGAAAGAGGCAACCCCAGCCAACAAGAAGTCGCGACGGATTGCCATCACCTTCGATGAACTCCCGGCGGCCCGGGGATTTGGCGATATCGACCGCACCGCTATCACTTACCTGACCCTTCAGGCTCTCAACAAGCACAAAGTTCAGGCGACCGGATTTGTGGTCGGAGAGTATATTGGAGATGCTTACGACATACTCGGCCAGTGGCTTAACGACGGCCATATCCTCGGCAACCTAACCTATTCGTACCAGGACTACAACCAGCTCGACGCTAAGAATTTCATCGCCGATATTTCCGCCGGGCAGGATGCACTGGAGACGATGCTGACAGGATTCGGCCAGAAAAAGCGGTATTTTCGGTATCCATTCCTTCACTATGGTACGACTATCGAGAGCAAACGGGAGGTTGAGAACTACCTTGAGGCTCGCGAGTTAACGGCAGTTCCGGCGACCGTAATAGTCGAAGATTATGTTTACAATCTGTCACTTGAGAAAATGGGCAAGGTGCCGGACTCAACCAAATTTTTCGATCTGATGAACGACTATCTTAACCATGTGCTTGATGAAGTTGAACGGAGCGAGCGCCTCTCACAGGAAATACTTAACCGACCCTGCCGTCATATTCTGCTGCTTCGGGCCAATCGCCTCAACGCTGTTTTTCTCGATGATATGCTCACCGCCCTTGAAGAGATGGGTTTTGAGTTCATCACGTTGCCGAACGCGCTGAAAGACAAGCTGTATCGTGAGCCGGAGGCCTATTTTGGCATGAAGGGCATCAGCTATCTTGATATGATCAAATTATCTGATCCTGATCTCCTGCCAGCAAAATGAGGGACGACCTCGCTACTCTAACCGGTCTTTCGTGCAGCGAAATAGGTAAAACTGGCCAGCGCCAACGAGGTGCCGATTGTCAGCAGTATCGTCGCCCGCCATTCGCTTGGAATTGCTGAATTACGCAACACTATCCCCAGGGTGACCATCACAATCACCACGACATACGATTGAAAGGCCTGAAATGCAAACAGGCAGATTCTCTCTTTTTGCGGAGCGAGATTTCGAATCCGGGCTATATTCGCGGTGGCCATTCGGCCCAGAACAAAGCGTTTCTTGAGCAATCCCAAAAACAATCCCAGGGCCGCCGGAACAAACGGACTTGTCTCGGCCACAGCAAGTTTTGCAACCCCACTTTCAATCATAAACAGCCCGGCTGCCAGCCAAACTATCCCGGCGGCTACAATAACAGTTGATCGTTTGGCTGAAGGTTCCGGAATTGAGAAAGGCATAGGCGTTATCCGTTAACTACGGCCGAGTTAAGCTTGATTCCCTGTGATCATATCCCAATAAAGCGGACGATCTTTTCCAGGTCAACATTGTGGGCAAGAAATATGTGACACTCTTGAGCGTGATATCCGTTATATAGTAAGTGGAGATTGTGGCCGATCTCTTATAGCGAAAGTGAGAACAATGGAAGTTTCTGGTAACATAAATCTATCCGACAATGCGCTGACCGTCCTGGAGCGGAGATATCTGACCAAAGATGCACATGGCAGAGTCGTTGAAACGCCGAAGGAGTTGTTTGTTCGCGTGGCTCGGTCTATTGCCGGGGCCGACCGAAATTATGGTGCCGATGATGCGACCGTTGAGGAGACCGCGGGCCATTTTTTTCAGGCTATGGCGCGATTGGAGTTTCTTCCCAACTCGCCAACACTGATGAATGCAGGCAAACCGTTGGGTCAGCTTTCGGCCTGTTTTGTTCTGCCGGTCGGTGATTCGATGGAGGAGATATTCGAGACCAACAAGAACGCTGCCCTGATTCATAAGTCCGGCGGCGGAACCGGTTTCTCATTCTCGCGTATTCGTCCCCGTAACTCGAATGTCGCCTCGACCTCAGGTATTGCCTCCGGGCCGGTGTCGTTCATGAAAGTATTCAACGCCTCCACTGAGGCGGTCAAACAGGGTGGTACTCGCCGAGGAGCCAATATGGGTGTTCTTCGGGTCGATCATCCTGACATTCTGGAGTTTATTGCCTGCAAAGACGATCCCGGCGAAGTGACCAATTTCAATATCTCTGTAGCGGTCACCGACAGTTTTATGGCGGCAGTCGAAGAAGATATCGACTATCCGTTGATTGATCCTCGCGACGGTCAGGTACACCAACTTGATGGTCGCCAGGTGCGTCTGAACGCCCGCGACGTATTTGCCGCAATAGTTGAGCACGGCTGGCGGACAGGCGAACCGGGGATCATTTTCATTGATCGCATGAATGAGTCCAATCCAACGTTCCCCCATGAGACAATCGAAGCGACCAACCCCTGCGGAGAGCAACCACTGCCCCCGTATGATTCGTGTAACCTTGGCTCAATCAATCTCGGCAAGTTTGTACGCGATCCACTCCCCGATGATTATTGTCGCTCCGACCCATCGGCGGGAATCGACTGGGATCGACTGGCCGCAACTGTTCGGACGGGAGTGCATTTTCTCGACAATGTGATTGATCAAAACAAATACCCGATCAAGAAGATCGAAACTCAAAGTCGGAAAAACCGCCGGATCGGTTTGGGTGTGATGGGCTGGGCCGACCTGCTGGTCATGCTGGGGCTTCCGTATGACAGCAACGAAGCGCAAGCTCTGGGGAGCACTATCATGGCGTTCATCAGGGAGGAAGCGCGTAAGCATTCATCGGAGTTGGCAAAGAGCAGGGGCAAGTTCTCCAATTGGGAAAACTCAATCTTCGGTCATGACAATATCGCCATGCGCAATGCTACCGTCACAACCATTGCCCCCACCGGAACACTGTCGATCATTGCCGACTGTTCTTCTGGGATCGAACCGTATTACGCGATAGCTTACCAGAGAAACGTCCTTGATGGAACCCGATTGGTCGAGACAAACAGTCTCTTTGAGAGACAGGCACGAGATGAGGGATTCCACACCGATGAACTGGCCGAGATGTTGGTCAAGCGGCGATCAATAAGCGATATCGAGAGGATTCCCGAATCGGTTCGGGCGGTGTTTCTCACGGCAGTTGATATCTCACCGGAGGATCACGTGAGAATGCAGGCAGCGTTCCAGCATCATTGTGACTCCTCGGTATCAAAGACGATCAATTTTGCCGAGTCGGCCACCCAGGAGGATATCCGCACGGCGTTCCTGGAAGCCTATCGAACCGGCTGCAAGGGGGTGACGGTCTATCGTGACAACTCGCGCCCGAGCCAGGTTCTCAGTACAACATCGGCGCAGTCGCCTTCAGATTTCAAAGCGCACGTCGTTGTAAAGCGACCAACAAAGCTTTCAGGGTTTACCGAGAAGATTCGGACCGGCTATGGGACACTGTATATCACGGTCAATCTCAAGGATGATCGCCCGTTTGAGGTATTCGCTCAGATCGGCAAATCGGGCTACACCACAATGGCCGACACCGAAGCAATCAGCCGCCTGATCTCGATGGCTCTTCGCGGTGGCATTGAGGTCGGTGAGATTATTCGGCAGCTTCGGGGGATCGGTGGAGCCCACCAGGTTTTTGCCGACGGGGCGCGGATTT
>DAOUUR010000490.1 GCA_030668045.1 bacterium | reverse complement strand
GTGCGCATAATCGCCGCTTCGAACAAGGACCTCGGTAAGCTTGTCAAGTCGGGACAATTCCGTGAAGATCTGTATTATCGCATTAATGTGATCCGCATCAAGTTGCCACCACTCCGTGACCGTAAAGAAGATATCCCCCTGCTTGTAGATCATTTCATTCGACGTTTCAACAACCTCAAGAAAAAGCTCATCACGGATATCTCACCTGATGTCATGGCGGTTCTGGCGAGTTATGATTATCCCGGCAACATCCGAGAACTTGAGAACATAATTGAACATGCCTTCGTGCTCTGTCGGGGGACAACTATCGATGTTGACGCTTTGCCTGACAATGTTAGACCGAAAGAGCAAGTCTCTTCAGTTAAAATAAAATCGATGGATGATATTGAGATTGCATTCATTACCGAGGCGCTGAAGAGAAACAGCTGGAATAAGAATAAAACTGCCAAAGATCTCGGGATGCATAAAACGACACTCTGGCGCAAAATGAAGAGACTGGGAATCTCCAACCCTGACTAATCAAAGCTGCATATACGCAACTATCAAAATTGTAATGGTTGCGTATCTGCAATTATCCGCTGTCTCACATCACATAATCGCAACTTTGTCAGTCCCGTAACTTATTGAATCCTAATATCATAACGCATTATTCTGTCGAGAAGATTTCTTTCGGCATGAATACTACTTATTACATGAGCATGAATATGAAGGTTGCAATTCCGATATGGGATGGACGTATCTCACCCCTGATGGACACAGCGTGTTCTCTGCTGATCGCAGACATCGACGAGGGTCAAGTAGTTTCAAAAGAAACTGTCGGTATCCCTCGAATGGACATTCCCAATCAGGTGAGTTTTTTTACAGATCACCACATTGATATCTTGATCTGTGGAGCCATATCACATCAACTGGAGCGAATGCTTGCAGCTTCGGGGATAAAACCATACCCCTGGGTTCGCGGACAGGTAGATGAAGTCATTGCTGCCTATTGTAATGGAGTCTTGCAAAACGGCAATTTTTTTCTGCCCGGTTGTGGGCGACGCCGAGGTCGGGAAAGAGGTCAACGGTGTGGACGACGCATGGGCTTCGGGGCACGCAGACAATTTAAGGAGGAATGATGAAGATAGCAGTTACATCTCAGGGACCGGATTTGACCAGCAAGGTTGATCCACGATTTGGGCGGGCACCTTATTTTCTGGTCTTTGATACCAGCGATGAGAGCTTTGAGGTTGTCAGTAACGAGCAGAATGTGAAAGCCGCACAAGGGGCCGGAATTCAGGCTGCAGAGAATGTCGCTGGCAAGAAAGTGGATATGGTAGTGTCGGGAAATTTCGGTCCGAATGCTTTTCGTGCCCTTGATGCGGCTGGTATCAAGGCGGCGCAATGGACCGATGGGACCGTTTCGGATGCCATTGAGTTGGCCAGGAACAACAAACTCGAGATATGCAATAAGGCCAATGTCGAGGGACATTGGATGTAGTGTCCACGTTTGTGGACAAGGAGAAATGAATTATGCCGGGACAATTTAACAATGCCAAAACAGATGCCAGCGGTGGAAGACAACGCAAGCGACTGAGGGGTATGTTCACCGGCAAGACTGGTAAGGCAATTGGTTTCACGTCAATCGTGGCGCCAATCATCGGGTATATCGTCAACGATCTCAAGAAACCCAACAGTCTTGTTCGTTCTCTTATCGGGAGCGTGGCTCGCAGACTTCTTCCGGCAAAGTCGGAACAAGCAAAGGTGATTGACATCACTGACGAAGTTGAGATACTCGAGGACAACAGCGACAAGAAAAGTTAATGTGATTTGGTAACTGAACACGAAAGGAGTTTAAGATGCCAGGTGGAGATAGAACTGGACCGATGGGTGCTGGGCCAATGACAGGGCGCGGTGCCGGGATATGTGCTGGCAATGATGTACCGGGGAATATGAATCTCTCTTCTGGACGCTTTGGCCGCGGTTTCGGTCGCGGTCAAGGCGGACGATTTACTAATCGTTCCCTACGTGGTGGTGGCCGTGGATGGCGACACCAATATTACGCCACAGGAGTCCCGGGATGGGCGCGTGGATATGATTATCCATATCCTTATCCAGCAGGATATGCGGTCGATCCCGGTGTAGCTACGACCTCGAGAATGGTTCGGGATGACGAACTCGCGTACCTGAAGGAGCAGGCACATCATTTCGAAGGAGCTCTTGACGACATAAGAGCGCGTGTCAATGAGCTTCAGCAGCAATCGGCGGATTCAAGCAAGACGCCTGAGAAAGACAAGAAGTAGTGAGGCAGCGTACCATGTCACCAAGAGGCAGTTCCGGCGGTGGGGGAGGCCGAGGTCAG
>DAOUUR010000146.1 GCA_030668045.1 bacterium | reverse complement strand
GGTTCTGTGATTTCAACGGTGGGCAACCATTGTTCCGAAACAGAGCGAGCATCGGAGGCAGCCGAACGGGAAGCGGTCAAGATCAAGCAGGTTGCTTACATGGCAAGGCATGTTGGCGATGAGTTTGAGGGCGTGATCTCAGGGATGATCGGGCATGGATTTTTTGTGCGGCTGGATCGTCTGGGCGTGGAGGGAATGGTGCGGGTCTCGACTATCGATGATGACTATTATCATTTCGATGAAAAACGGTACCAACTTGTGGGGCGACGGAAGCGCCATGTTTTCCAACTGGGAGATCGTATCAAAGTCGGAGTTCTCAAGGTGGACCAAGAATTGCATGAGATAGATTTGTTCCCGGTAACACAACGTGCAAAAACTTCGAGGAAAACGGTAAAAAAATCAGGCGGTCGGAAAAAGAAACGTTGATTGTGGAGTCTTATGGTAAGTCGAACAGTCATACTGACCAATACTGAGAATGAATCTGCAGTCGGAGTCGATTGGAGTGAAATCGGCACAACTGTGGCCGAACTCTCACAGCTCTATCAGATTGCCAAGGAGCAGGTGATCGACCTGATCATTGTTGAGGAAACCCGAACCGATCTGAAGGCACCGGTTGCCACGAGGGTGAGAAGGCTAAATGGGCTCACCGAGATTTGGAGACTGGTAACCGACGACCTCGACACTGAAAATTTACCCGATCATCTTGATGGCGTCATTTCGGTCGGACTTGGCCAGGAAGGCATTGTCGGTAAGGTCCAGCAGATATTACGCGTCAAGCAGATGCTCAGTGATTTTGGAATTGTTGGTCGCTCGCCTCGAATCAAAGCGGTCGCAGAAACAATCGAACGAATAGCACCAACCGACGTGGCGGTTCTGATTGTCGGCTCTTCGGGTACCGGCAAGGAAGTGGTCGCGCAGGCCATCCATGCAAACTCGGAACGTCGGGGGGAACCGTTTGTGGCTATCAACTGCGGAGCGATTGCCGAAGGTGTGTTGGAGTCGGAACTGTTTGGTCATGAGAAAGGTGCTTTCACCGGTTCAGTGGGTAAGCGTGAAGGATTGTTTCACAAGGCCGGCGGCGGCACAATCTTCCTTGATGAAATTGGCGAAACCAACCCAAACATGCAGGTAAGATTGTTGCGAGTGGTTGAGGATGGTACCTACTATCCGGTCGGTTCGTCGGTCATGAGACATGCCCACGCACGATTGATCTCGGCGACCAATCGCGACCTTGCCGAAGCAATCAATGATCGCCAGTTTCGAGAAGACCTCTATTTTCGCATTGCCGTGGTAAGAATTGTCCTGCCGCCCCTGATGGATCGCAAGTGTGATATCCAACCGTTGCTGCAACATTTTTGGACGGGGAGTCCCGGCACCGACTACACCGACTCAGCGCTGGAACTTCTGATGAAGTACGATTGGCCGGGGAATGTTCGTCAGTTGAAGAACTTTGCCGATCTGATGACAGCGTTCAAGCGAGGGGGGACAGTAGGCGAGAGCGACGTGGAACGATTTATTGATGAGCAACACATCACATCTCGGCAGTTGCCGGTTTCTACCGGCAAGACGGTGGAGGAGGCCGGGCAAGAGTTGATCTATCGGGCGATCATTTCGCTTGGTAGTGAGATAAAGTTGTTGCGGGACCTCATCACATCCCACCTGCCCGGAGAAATACCCGAGGCAGGGGGAGACGACCAGGACTCGATGGCTCAAAAGGGGATTAATATGGAACAGATGGAGAAGCTACTGATCGAAAAGGCACTCGAAGAATCACGGGGTAATCGCAAGGAAGCTGCCCGGAAACTTGGAATCGGAGAAAGGACTCTCTACCGCAAACTCAACAAGTACGACTTGAACTAATTTTGCGACGTCTGACCCTGATCATCTTAGCGCTCCTGTCGATAGGCGGAGTTTCTGCGGTCGATCTTAGTACGATCGTGCTCAACTCGACCGAGGATTTGGAAACCGCTCTACAGTTGGGGGAGATTGATTCTGTTCAATTTCTAACGCTGAAGGAGTTGCTCCTCCATGGTCTCGACTCAACAAACTCGCACTTGCTCGACTTGGTTCCCAATCTATCGTTCGTAGCCGGAACGGCTCCGGATCGCTCCGGCCTTCTTAAGGGTGAACAGACTGCCCCCTTTCTTGTTTCAATGCCAGCCGTTATCAGAATGTCCGGGCGATTCACCAGCAAGTTTGATGTCGAGCTGGAACCTCAGGGACGGAGTAGATATCAAAGTTCGCTACAGTTGGAGATCAATAAGCGTCTGGAAATCTCGCTTAAGGTCAGGCGAGAATATTCTGGAGTGGAACGAATAATCGCCCGGCACCTGCGATACACGCGTCCCGATGGACAGGTGCGGGAGATCAGGGTGGGGAGTTTCTCAAAACGATTTGGCCTCGGAACAGTCTTTGGATATCGTGGTAAGCTGCTGGATTTTGCTGAGGAGATCGGGGGTGAGTCGGTAATGTATCCCGACAACGGCGGATATAACGGCGTTTATGGTCGATTTCAAACTGGAAGCTTCAACAGCCAGGTGCTGGCCTCTCTTGTGCGCGACTACAACCATAGTCTACGATCATTCGGAGCGATGCTTAGTCGACAATCGGGGCGGACATCGGTTGGTTTGATTGTCGGGCAGAATCAATTGGAAAATCGAAGAACCGATGTTGCGATCAGTCGTTCTCTCTGCGGCGTTTATCTCGACGGTGACTATACAAACGGTAAAACAGCGATGGAATTGAGTGTTCAATTAGGGAAAGGTGTTGCGGCGATAGCGGCGGTATGCGAAGGGCTACACCTGATCGGTAACTCTGATATTCGTTACTCGGCATGGTGGTACGATGATGATCTGGTCGATCTGACTGCGGGCAGCAAGGCGACCAATCTGCGGCGGCAGAATGAGATCGCAGAAGTGGATTTCTCGTATTCCGACAAGCGGAGCGGACAACTGGGCGGTTTGCTGAAAACATCAATACCGTTGATGGAAAATGTTCGGATGTTCAACGCCGGTTTGATCGGGTTCCGCAGCAGTGATACATCGATGATTCAGTTCCTGACCGGGATCGAACGAAAAGTCGGCAAGACCTTCTCAGTCCGGATAGACTATCTCAATCAGACGCGTCGGCATACCTCATCGGTTGTGGGCGGCCGCGAGATCAACCAGCGCACCAGATTGGAAACACGATTTGCCTCTGGCAAAATCTCGATGAGAAGTTATATTGCTCATAGCACTAAGACCGGTACAAGAGATCACCTGGCAGTTTTTGCCGGTTGCCGTTATCGAACCGATAAGATGGGTACACTACAAATATGGTCAAACCTGACGCGGATTGATCCGACAACTATGGTGACAGGATACTGGTACTGGTATTTGCGTTATGGACGAGAATTGATTGATGGCGTTGAACTTGGTGTGAAGATCAGCAACCGATATGACCGTCGGGCGACCGAGACGAACTACGGGACCGTGTCGCTGGAACTAAGTGGAGTGCTGTAAACATGCTGCAATATCGTTACATTATTATCATCGTTGCAACAATGATGACGCTATACTCATCTGCGTTCGGTGGTTTGGTAATTAACGAAGCGATGGTCAACGAACCGGGTGGCGCAACATCATTGGAGTGGGTCGAACTTTACAACGATGCAGCCACACCTACCGCGTCGCTCAAGAACTACGATTTGTGGATCGGCACTACGCCAATTCGATTCGATGAAATCGATTTTGCCCTCCAGCCCGGCGAATACTTTATCGTCTGTCGTTCACTCTATGCTGCCGGTATTTCACCCGCATTTGAAAGCTATTGGGGTGATAGCTCCGGGTTCTGGGGCGATACAGAATACGAAGCATCACTGAGGACACCGTACGATATCCCTTTTTCACTGCCCAATCAGCAGGGCATTATCGTTCTGTTCGATGGCTGGGGGCAGACGATCTCGGAATTCTCATGGGATGAAACGAGCGCCGATGGCTACTCGTGGGAACGACGTTCGCCCGGCAGTGGGACAATCTATCAGTCGATTGATTTCGAAGGTTCGACTCCGGGGTTTGTCAATTCGTTGACCAGTGTTGGATATGATCTGGCTTTGGAGGAGGTGCAAGTTAGCCCCGCCGATGGCGACACCCGCCTTGGATTCACTCTCACCAACCGGGGGCAAGTCGTTGTGCAGAATGCGACCATATCGCTCCAACAAATCTTAGCCAATGGGTTTGGCGTTCCGATAGGATCAATCGACGTTCCCGACCTTGATCCCGGCTATTCTCTTTTTCTCGTCGAGACGTTTGCTTTCGATGGCCTTTATGTTGATGTCGAGGCGACTGTTCCGACAGATGATCGTGATCGTAATAATCTTCTGACGTTTGTTGCCACCGGAGACGACTATCCACCTCTGATTGTCACCGAAGTAATGGCCGATCCGGCCGGTGGACTGGCCAGCGAATGGGTTGAAATATATAACCGTTACACCGGCCCGATCAATCTGAAGAACTGGTTGATCGGTGACGAGTTGGGGCTGAGTACGATTTCCAACTCTGACCTGATGATTGATCCGGGTGACTATCTCGTGTTGGCGGAAGATGCGCTGCTATTCACCGGTTACTACAGTTATGCGACCGGGGACTTAATTGAGCCGACCGGCTGGAGAACTTTGAACAACGATGGCGACCTGGTTCGGTTGATCGACACCTTTGGCATTGAGGCCGACCGTTTTGTTTACGATGATGGATTTGGTGATAACTATACATGGGGGCGGAGCACTGATCTCATCGACGAAGATGTGTGGGGACGTTCACTCTATGTCGATGGCACCCCTGGTGAAGAAAACGAAATAGTTGTTCAACCGAATGACTCTGGTCTGAAAGTCACGATCACCCCCGACCATTTTGCTCCCGATGGCGACGGTATCGACGAGACGACGGCGATCACAATCGAGGCGCCGGAGACCGACGAGTATCGGATAAAGATATTTGATCGCGAAGGACGGTTGGTGCGTACGCTGGCCGACAATGAATCGTGGTTGCGGCCGGTTTACTATTGGGACGGTCGCTCCGAGAGTGGCAATCGGTTGCCGCTCGGGATTTACATTCTCTATGTAGAAGCAGTCGGAATTGAATCGATCAAGAAACCGATTGTGATTGTGCGGTGATCATGCGGATAGGTTTGCTCACAATTATTGTCGTTCTGTTGCATCTTGGAAGTGTCGGTGCGATTGAAGTCGAGACCGGGAGAAACACCGGCCTGGGCGGGGGCGTACTGCTTTCTGAATCATCGGCGTCGGCCTTGCTCGCGGTACCGAGTGGTGGCATTGAGCCGGGCGAAGGTAAGGTTGAGATGATCGCCACCCGTCGTTTTGAGATGAAGGACCTGGACCGGCTTTCTTTGGTCGCTGCCTATCGATATAAGTCGTACACTCTTGCCTTCGGTCTCGACCAATTTGGCTACCGTGATTTCTACGCCGAACGAACCGCCAAACTGAACGCATCGATGTCGTACAATCGTTATTCGCTAGGAATTTCTCTCTCGGGAATGATGCTTGATTTTGGTCCCGGTAAGTATGGGCAGCTTCGAGCTTCCGCTATCGGTGTGAGCGCGGCTGTTCGTACTACGCGGTTCTATGGGGCGATCGTCATGGACAATCTAAATTCGCCAACGCCATACGATGGCGGCCCGGTGATCAAACCGTATCACACTCTCTATTTCGAGTTTACGAAAAGCCGGACGTTTTCAACGGTCAGTCGGTTGACACTGGAAGAGAGCGAGAAGCCGCAGTTTGGGCTGGGACAATTTATTCGTGTCTCGCAGAAGGCATCGTTGTTCTGGGGATTTGAGACCAAGCCAACAAAATTCGGTGGCGGTCTCGAAGTCAACCTACGGAAGGGAGCGATCACTTACGCTACGAACTTCCACTCGTCACTCGGATTCACTCATCAGGTATCGCTGTCGTATCATCTTGGTGGCAAACAACCGGAGAAAGAAAAAGTCTTTTGACCCACTCCGAACTCACCAGAGAGATGATCGAACAGCGCGAGGCAACCATATTGGCATCGTACGCCGCTCTTTCAGCCAAGTCAAAGGGTAGGGTGTATACCCAGACCGAGCATCCGTTGCGGACCGCCTTCCAGCGCGACCGGGATCGGATCATTCATTCGGCAGCGTTCCGTCGGATGGAATACAAGACGCAGGTTTTTATTCCGCACGAAAAAGACCACTACCGCACGCGGCTGACTCACACTATCGAGGTTGCTCAGATCAGCCGCACGATTGCGCGTAACTTGTGTCTCAACGAAGACCTCGCCGAAGCGATTGCGCTGGTGCACGATCTGGGACACACGCCGTTTGGGCACGCCGGTGAGGATGTGCTCGATGATCTCTTGAAGGACGTCGGCGGGTTCAATCATAATCGTCAGTCGTTGCGGGTGGTCGATCTGCTGGAACAACACTACGCCGATCATCCGG
>DAOUUR010000447.1 GCA_030668045.1 bacterium | reverse complement strand
GACCGCTTTCTTCCTGATCTCCGACATTCTCCCAAAAGAGCAAGCGATTGCCACTATCAAGGACGCCATTAACAAAACATATGGCAGCAAGGGTGAGAAAATCGTCAACATGAATTACAGCGCTGTTGATGGCGCAATTACCGCCCTGCACGAAGTCTCCTACCCCACAACAGTCACCAGCACAACCAAGCGTCCACCAACCGTGCCCAACCACTCACCCGAGTTTGTAAAGACTGTTACCGCCGAAATCATCGCTGGGCGTGGCCACGAGTTGCCGGTGTCGGTATTTCCCGATGACGGCACCTATCCTACCGCCACAACTCAGTACGAAAAACGCAACATAGCGGTTGATATTCCAATCTGGCACAAAGAGAGTTGCATCCAGTGTAACATCTGTTCGCTCGTCTGCCCCCACGCCGCTATCAGACCTAAACTGTTCGAGCCGAAGTACCTTGACCAGACCCCGCCCGATTTCCTGCACATTGAAGCGAAGGGCAAGAGTCTGAAGGGCCAGCTATACACTCTTCAGGTAGCCCCGGAAGATTGCACCGGGTGTGAAATCTGCGTCAATGCCTGTCCAGCGTTTCAAAAGGATGCCGACGGCAACAAGACCGACCAAAAGGCTATCACAATGGCGCCGCAGATGCCGATCAGAGAACGCGAGAAGAAAAACTGGGACTTTTTCATCGATGTCCTCCCCGATCCACCGATCAGCCTCTTCAATATGGAGACACCGAAGGGTTCGCAGTTTGTCCAGCCGCTCTTTGAGTTCTCCGGTGCCTGCTCCGGCTGCGGCGAGACACCATATGTCAAGCTGATGACTCAGCTATTTGGTGATCGTGCCGTCTGTGGTAACGCTACCGGCTGCAGTTCCATCTATGGCGGTAATCTTCCGACAACCCCGTATGCGAAGCGCTGGGATGGACGAGGACCAACCTGGTCCAACTCGCTGTTTGAGGATTGCGCTGAGTTTGGTCTTGGTCTGAGACTGACCGCTGATAAGTTGCAAGACTATGCTTTCCATTTAGTCAAGGAACTGGTGCCCGACATGTACGCTGAGTTGTACGACGCCGACCAGTCCAACCAGGAAGGGGTCGAAAAACAACGCGAAAGAGTCGAGCGCCTCTCTGAGAAGCTCAAGTCGATATCTTCCGACGAAAGAGTTTCTGCGTTGCAGAATATCTCTGAATATCTCGTCAAGAAATCGGTGTGGGCAATAGGTGGCGATGGCTGGGCCTATGATATCGGCTACGGTGGTGTGGATCATGTTCTCGCCAGCGGCAAGAATGTCAATATTATGGTTCTTGATACCGAAGTTTACTCCAATACCGGTGGTCAGATGTCGAAAGCAACGCCGCGCGCTTCCACCGCCAAGTTCGCCGCCAACGGCAAACCGACGCCGAAGAAAGACCTCGGTTTAATGGCGATGTCGTACGGCAGCGCCTATGTCGCTCAGGTTGCGATTGGTGCCAGCCAGAACCAGACGGTCAAGGCGATGGTCGAGGCCGAGCGGTTCGATGGTCCTTCCCTCTTGCTTTGCTACAGCCATTGCATTGCTCATGGAATCGACATGGCTCACGGGCTGGAGGCTGAGGACAGGGCGGTTAAATCGGGTCACTGGCTGCTTTACCGGTTTAATCCGACATTGATTGATCAAGGCAAAAACCCGTTGATTTTGGACTGCAAGGAGCCGAGCATTTCCTTTGAGGATTACGCTTACCTTGAGAATCGATTCCGGAGTCTGAAGTCAATCGATGCGACTCGAGCCAAAACGCTGATCGAACTGGGTCAGCAAGACTGTGACCGCCGCTGGAATCTGTATTCTCAGATGGCTAAGATGGACTACGGTTCTATCGCCAAATAAGCGCCGGTACAGACGTCAATTCAGGCTATTTCCGAGGGCGGATCATTCGATCCGCCCTTTTTCTATCGGGCTGGAAACGATCAAGTTTTGGGGGTTATTTTCCGATAAATACAGGAGATAAGAGGTAAAACCACAACGAATCCGGAGGTAATATGCGTACTGTAATGGCAATCTCTCTCGCCGCGCTGGTAGTCATGATGGGCATCATCTCAGCATCCGCTCAGACACCGGTTGAGCAAGCGGAAAAAGCAATCATCGATAAGTATCTCAATCGTATGGTCAAAATTGAAACCAAGAAGCTGGGCTGGGCCTCTGCCAGTTTTACCATCAACCGCATCAACCGCAAAAATGATTACAACAAGTTTGCCAGTTACAGCTCAACTCATTTTACCGACGGTTCGCTGGCATGGTTGTCCCAGGCCAAGACATTCAGTCTCGACCTCGGCACAATCATCTCCAAGAAATGGGCGATCTCTCTGAGCGGTGAGTATTGGATGACACTGGGTGAAAATCAATCCGGGTCCTTTGTTTATACCCCCCCCGACAAGACAGGTGGAGTTGTAACCGATTTCAAGAGTGAAGTCAAAGTCTGGGGTGCATCGGCTGCCGTCCAGTACTACTTCTACAACCACCCAACCGTTGCAGGCAAGCTTGAAGCGCTCTCACTGCGCGCTGGTGGCCGCGTCGGATATTACCAAGCCAGCTGGCACCTGTGGCCGGAATATCAGAACCTGAACCTCGCTACTGCCACCTACGTCAATGATAACACGACATTTAAGGGAACGGCTCCCGGATTTGAGATGTCTCTCGGCG
>DAOUUR010000461.1 GCA_030668045.1 bacterium | reverse complement strand
GTTTTTCGATAACACCATTGCTACTTCTTCCCATTTTCATCCCCTCTTATCTGGAAAGTTTCACTGCCATATCTCCGATTTCAATTTCCGACTCATCAACTCCGAAACAGCCTGCTGAGCCGGTTTATCTTCAAACAAAACCTTGTAAACCTGGGTAGTGATCGGCATCTCTACGTCGTGTCGGCAAGCCAGTTCAAAGCCCGAACGCGCCGTCTGAACACCCTCAGCAACCATAACCATCCCGGCTAAGACTTCCTCAAGAGTAGCCCCGCGACCGATTGAAAGACCAACGTGCCGATTGCGACTGTGCCCTGATGTACAGGTAGTTATCAGGTCACCAATTCCCGAAAGACCGGCAAAAGTATCAGGCTGGGCACCCATAGCGGTCCCCAGTCGTGTGATTTCAGCCAGCCCTCTGGTGAGAATGGCGCCGCGCGTATTGTCACCCATCTTGAGACCATCAGCGATACCGGCGGCAATCGCTACAATGTTTTTCAGCGCTCCACCGAGTTCAACACCGATCAAGTCAGGACTATCATAGACGCGAAAGTACGAGTTGGAAAAAACCGATTGGACGCGCTGTACAAACGACTCAGAGGCACCGGCCGCCACTACCGCTGTGGGCATTCGACGAATAACTTCCTCGGCATGCGACGGTCCCGACAGAGCTGCAATATCGATAGTAGCAGTATGAAGTTCTTCGGAAATGACTTCCGACATCCGCTTCAACGAACTAATCTCGATCCCCTTGGAGAGATGGACAATTCCGACATCAAGCGGCAGGTTATCAATTTTCGAGACCACCGCCCGAAGCACCTGAGAAGGTACAGCCAGCACAATCAAAGTAACATCGTCAAGGGCCGTGTTCAGGTCATGCGTAATTCGTATTGATTCCGGCAATACAAAATTCTTGAGCTTCTCGGGGATTGAACGATCCTCGACCAGTTTCTGATATTCCGTCCGGTCAAATTCCCACAACGTCACCTCGTGGCCATTCTCAGCCAGCAGATTAGCCGTAGCCATCCCCCATGAACCGGCACCAAGCATAGCAATCCGTTCAGCCATCGTTGCCACTCCTTGCTGAGCCAAACGAAAGCCGGTTTTCCGTCCCAGCCATCAGGCGTAAAATGTTCTGACGATGCGTCACAAAAACCAGGATTGCCAGCACTGCTGTCAGATAGACGTAGACCTGAGCTACCGATTGGGCCAGCATGTATCTCTCTATCAATACCATTATAAAAAGTCCGGCCCCGGCAGTCATTGAACCGACCGAAACATATCGGGTCAGCAGCAACATCAGCAGAAACAAACCGACCGCCAATACTGTCTCGTATGGCAACAGGCTTACCATCACACCCAACCCGGTATTGACACCTTTGCCGCCCTTGAACCTGAGGTAGATCGGGAAAACATGCCCCAACACGGCAGCGACAGCAGCGATTACAAGAAGGAGATCAAACCCAAAATATTCAGCGCCGAATTTCCCCACGATGTATCGAGTCAGGAGGATTGCCAGGACGCCCTTGCCAATATCACCGATATAAACCCAGACGGCCACCCGATGTCCCAGAACCCGCGCAACGTTGGTAGCTCCGATATTGCCCGAACCCTCGGTACGGATGTCCCTGACGCCATAGATGCGGCTCACCCATAGCCCGGTCGGCAAGGAGCCCAACAGATAGGCAACAAATACCGGTACGATTTCCATCATCGCCTGTACACAATCTCCGCTCGGCGGCATTCTGCCAGCCGAGTTCTATTTTCACTTCGCCCCAGGCACTCGGGGCAATTCCAGGAGTCAGACCGGAGCGATCGTCGCGTGGCGCTAACTCGCAATTAACAACAAGCTATTCGAGGACTTCTACCGAATCCTGCAGCTGCTCAACTTCCGGTAAGAACTCCCCAATGTCCGGGTAGTACTCAACCAGAGCTTCCAGATACCACACCGCCTCAGCCGAATCAATCGCCTCGTCGCTGATCATTGGCTGAATCGTCTGTGCAAGTTGGCCCAGTTTTTCGACGTCGAGCTCTGTCTGTTCAAGCTTTACCAGGAAGGCATCAGAAACAGCGTTGAACATTGCCGTATCGATTCCCTCAACCGGATTGTCATTCACCTGAGTCTTTAGACCGGTGACCATTGTCTTGACACCAAACTTAGCAATCTCTGCCCGTTTCATGTAACAGGTAACGCCAGCGATAACGACCATCACAACAAGCGCGCCGACAATGATCAGGCTGACCAAACAGCCTTTAGACATTCCCTTTTTCATCGGTTGTTCCGTCATCCGATACTCACCTTGGCTATAATGTTATTGGTTTTCTCAATTCAAGGGACCGCAACCAACAGCGTTACAGACATCAGTTGATGCGATTGTTTATCTTTATATAATACGGTGTGTCGCCGATGGCAAGTGCCCCATCAAGGAAAATGCGGAGAAGATAGCAGTTTTTTTGCGTTTGGAAAATGCCCGCTATCAGCAAGAGAGTAAGCACATCCGACCGGCCATAGATATATCCGGCCCAATAGAAAAAGCCCATCGCATTGATGGGCTTGTAGTTATCGCTTTTGTAAGTG
>DAOUUR010000300.1 GCA_030668045.1 bacterium | reverse complement strand
GGATGCCGCACGAAAGGCACTTGATGATAACTTCACCGGCTACACCCGCAACGATGGTATCCCCGAACTAAAAGAAGCTATTCGCAATCGTTTCAAAATCGACCACGGTCTTGAGTACAACGACAATGAGATAATTGTTTCCTGCGGTGCCAAACAATCGCTGTACAACGTCTTTATGGCAACCATCAATAAGGACGAAGAAGTTATTATCCCTGCCCCGTACTGGGTGTCGTACCCGCAACAGGTACTGATGGTAAAGGGCAAGCCTGTTATCGTTCCAACAAAGGAAGAGAACGGGTTCCGTTTGACTCCCGAGGAACTGAAATCCAATATCAGCTTTAACACTAAGGCTTTGATCCTCAACAACCCGTCCAATCCTACCGGCTCCGCTTATACACGAGAACAGCTAATGGAGCTTTGCGAGTTGGCCGTCGCCGAGGGGCTGTTGATTATCTCCGATGAGATTTACGAAAACATCATCTATGACGATTATCGCTTCTGCTCGGTGGCTTCCCTCAGTGACAAAATCAAAGCCCGAACGGTTGTAATAAATGGCGTCTCCAAGTCGTACTCTATGACGGGGTGGCGTATCGGTTATGCCGCCGGACCTCGTGAGATAATCGGCGCCATGAACATCGTGCAGTCACATACAACATCGGGCGCCAACTCAATCGCCCAGCGGGCCGCCGCCGAAGCTCTCTCGGGTCATCAGGCCGAGGTCAACCAGATGGTTGCCGAGTTCAAAACCCGACGCAATTACATGCTCAACAAAATACGTCGCATCTCCGGGGTGTCATGCTACGAGCCGCAAGGAGCATTTTACCTCTTCCCTAACGTATCGTCCTACTACAACACCGAATATGGCGGCATGAAGATTCGTAATTCGTACGGCCTCGCCTACTACCTGCTAAGGGAAGCGACTGTCGCACTGGTACCAGGTAGCGCCTTTGGTTCGGAACAGAATATCCGCATCTCGTATGCTACATCGATGGACAAGATTGAGGAAGGCACCGACCGGATCATCGAAGCTATGGCGAAGCTCAAAGAATCACCCAAGTACAAGCGAGTATCGCTACAGAATGTAATGACCGAACCACGCGGCATGACCGACGCCAAGACCGATATCACAATCGAACAGCGTGATGCTCTGGTGCAGGAAGCAGAGAGCGCTCTGCCGTATGATCGATATTTCGAGTGGAACGCCAACATCAACGGAATCATTATCCAACTCCGCACCAACGTTCCACACCTCTACGACTTCTGGGTCGAAAACTGGTATCCGGCTCAACTCGAATCGGACCTTGAGCCACACGGAATCATTTATGCTGTTGATGGTGTCCCCGGACGACAGCCCTACGGGTACTACTCCCCCGAGATGAAAACGGCCGTCCTGTTCAACACGACATACTACGGGCAGGTACGGGCATGGGCGTTGGGGATGGTAGCGCAGGCAAGCGAACGGCTTCTTGATGTCCACGGCATTCGAGCCGCGGCTGTTGATTTTGATGGTAACGGTCTGGCGCTGATTGGTCCAAAGGGTACCGGTCGTGGAGCGGTGTTCCATCGTTTGCTGGAGGATGACGCAGTGCGTTTCCTCACCAACGACTGGCTTTTCGCACGGTATCGTGGCAACGATGTGATTGCCGATGCTCCCGAACGGAAGTTCTACCTCAAGACAGCAATAGCTCAGATGCTCCCACGCTATGGACGCATCTTTGATCGCAGCAAGTGCGAGAATGTCACCACCACCCGTGCCGACTGGACCAACATCAAGATGCTTCAGGATGAGTGCCCGCTCGACCTGGGTGAACCATATTGCTACTGGGGTTCGGAAGATTCCCGGGCATTGATTGATCCGGCCTGGATTGGTGGACCTCAGAGATATGTCAAGCGGACTCATTTGAAAACTATAGCTATTCTCGCGTTCGAGCCGAACGCTCCGGCGGTTGAGAAACTGGACGAAGCTGCTGCACTTGATCTGATAACCGCAGGTAAGTATAGACTACCTTCCGGTGGCGGCATGACACCGTACCGGACGCAGCCATTTTTCAATCCGTACCTGCTGTCCTCTTCGGCTGATCAGGAAGACCTGCAACGACGCAATTACCATCAGTTATTCCGGATGACCCAGACATACAAAGTCAACCTGGCGTCAATTCCGAATGAGGCATTGAAGTCACGAATTAAGGAATTAATGGGATAAGAATATGGCCAATACCCTCGGAATTATCAAACCCGATGCTGTCAAACGAAAACTGGTTGGCAAAGTGATCGAGCGGATTGAACGCGACGGTCTCATTATCCGAGGTGCCAAAGTGGTGCACCTCACCCGTGAACGAGCCGAACAGTTCTATTCGGTGCACCAGGACAAACCGTTCTACCGGTCGCTTGTGGACTTCATGACCTCGGGACCTGTTGTTGCTCTTGTTATAGGCGGACACAACTCTATCGACCGCTGGCGCACACTGATGGGCAACACTGATCCGGCCAAAGCGAAGTACCACACGATTCGGCGTGAGTTTGGAACATCAATTGAAAAAAACGTCGTCCATGGTTCCGACAGTCCCCAGACCGCCATGAGCGAAGTCGCCTTTTTCTTCAGTGACGAGGAAATACTCCCGAAGGGTTGAAACTATGGCCGAATCTGTTTACAGCCAGGAAGTATACGCACGGTTTTTCCGCGACCTGCAACGTCGTCTGAACGGTCCGAACATCAAAGAAATGACTCTGGACGAACTGCGCGAGCCATCCATCCAAACCGGAACGAGGACAAAATACGGTTCGTACGGATGGCGCTCTGCAATTTCAAGTCGTATCGCTGAGAAGACTGTCTATCTCGGTGATGAAAAGGTGCGAGAATTTCATCTCTCCGACGGTAAGAAAAACATCATCCGCAAAGCTCCCGCCGAACTCGATAAAGTCCTGCACCTGATGGAGACGATGCCATTCGTCAAACTCCGGCGTCAGATGGGTTCCAATAACGAGTACAACCCAAAATGTAATCTCTATATATCGGTAGCCGACCGGAAAAACTATCGACTGGCATACATGTGGGGCAACACGATGGGACCGATCACGAAACAACCGGGCCCGGAATTTACACTTATCCACATCCCCGAAGAACATCAAATCCGACAACAGGCACTGGTGTTACCAGAATACAATCTGAGCCTCGTTCTCGGTTCTGATTACATGGGCGAGGACAAGAAAGGCTTTCTCCGAAACGGCATGCACACCGCCTCCGCTCATGACATGCTTGGTCTGCACGCCGGGACGAAGGTTGTAATCGCTCGTGACCCCAAAACTAACAAGCTTAAGAAATACGGCGTCTTTCTCTTCGGCCTCTCTGCTACCGGCAAATCCACATGGTCGTGCCATCAATTGGGCCTGAACTGGTCGAAAGGCGAGCGTACTTTCGTCTGTCAGGACGACATCTGTTTTCTCAAAAACGACGGATCGGCTTACGGCAGCGAGATGAATTATTTCGTCAAAACAGATGTTGACTCCCGTATGCAGGAAGCGATGTATAACTCCCTGGTTCATAAGAGCGCGCTCTATGAAAATGTCATGATCGATGCCGACGGTACACCTCAATTCCTCGACGAAAACCTCTGTGGGAATGGCCGTTCGATTGTCATGCGCAAGCAACTTAAGATCAAGCATGGCTGGGGACCGTTTTCGATGAAAGACATCTGGTATCCATCGCTTGACCTCCCCCCCCTTGATGAACTCGATGGCCTGATCTTCGCATTCATTACGCGCCGCAACACCATTATGACTTTCGCCCAGAAACTGACGCCGATCCAGGCGACGCTGGCTTATCTATGGGGTGAGTCGAGCCACAGTTATGCATCCAATCCGGCCAAGGCCGGTGAGTCGGTTAGGATTGTTGGGACCGATCC
>DAOUUR010000417.1 GCA_030668045.1 bacterium | reverse complement strand
CAGCCTTCCAGATTGCCGATGATTTGCTTGATTTTGTTGGCGACGCAGAGGTCACCGGCAAGGAACCGGGTAACGATGTCCTCACCGGTAGAGTGACTTTGCCGCTCATCTTCACGCTGAAGAATGTTGGAAAGGCCGCACGCAAAGAAATCCTCGGGTGCATCGATCAACCTGACAGGGATCAGGAGACGTTTCAGCGCCTGCACCGGTATGTCACCGAATCCGGGGGGATCGACTACGCCTATGACCGAGCTGATCGACTCTGCCAACAGGGGCTGGAGGCCATCTCCAAGGTCAAAAATTCTGTCTACTATGATTCGCTGGCCGGGATGGTCGAATTTGCCATCGCCCGGGCTTCCTGATAATCTGTTGTTGATTCCAGCCGATCTGCTACCTTGTGTCTTTAGAACCGATGTTGCTCTGGCCGGTATAACCGAAGTGTCGATCAATATGCGACGGTTTCAGAAAACTGAGTCAGCGCTACGAGCCTGAATTTTACATATGAGAAAAAACCTTTGCCGATGGCTGCTTTGTTTGGATACGAAAAACTCTCAATAGATTTTCTAACCTCCACGCCGTTTCTTGCCTGGACAGCTTTTGTGGTGTTAGTGGGTCTGGGTATCTACCTATATTATCGAACCAACCCGCCGCTTCCGGTTTATCTCAGAGTAATACTGGCGACTCTTCGCCTCTGCGCCGTCGCCGCTCTTTTTGCTGCTCTCCTTGAACCGGTAATCGGCTACGAACGTCATTTTGAACGCAAAGTGCAAGGGACGGTGCTTGTCGATATCTCTTCCAGCATGAATGCCGGGGACGGTGAGTCTACTCGGTTAGTACGAGTCGAATCAACTCTCGCCAGTGATGCCGTCCAGGCTGTTCGTTCGCAGGTCGATATCAGGACGATTTACTTTGGTGGCAATATGGCTGATTCGAGGGATGCGGTCGAGCGTGACAGAACGGCCCTCGGTGATGTGATTTCCTCGGTTGGTCGTGACGAACTTTCCCGATCATCCGATTTCTGGTTACTGTTCAGCGATGGCAACTCTAACGATGGTGGTGATCCTCGCCAGGCCGCCTCTGGGCTGACGGTTCCTGTCCACGTTATTGATATGGCCGGAGAGTCGGGGCAATTTGATGTAGGTCTTGGTGCTGTCGATTTTGAACCGGTGGCATTTGTTGGTCGGCAGAGTGTGGTCGATATCAGGTTTGACTGGCATCATGCTGTCACCGGTCCGCTGACTATCAAATTGATGGAAGGTCTACAGACGTTGAAGCAGGCCGATTTTATGCTCGACCAGGAGGATGGCAGAGGGCATGTATCGCTTAGATATCTACCGCCCGAACCGGGAAAGAAAATCCTGACGGTGACGATTGAGACGACTGCGGCGGAAGAAACAGACGGCAACAACGAACAGTCATTTGCCGTTAAGGTTCTTCGCAGTCGCCGACCGGTGTTACTGGCAAGCTGGCGGCCCGACCACGAGGTTGGTTTCCTAAGGAGACATCTAGAGCAGTCCGATCAGTACGATGTCGAGTTTGTCGCTCTTGGTGAGAAGATGGGTAATCTACGCGGTCGTTTCCAGGATCGTCTTACCGAACTGAATCGTTACGATCTGATAATCCTTCACGATCCCAACCCGGCGACCCTGGCTCCCCACGAGTCGAACATACGTTCCTACCTCTCTGAACGTGGCGGGGCGGTTTGGGTTCTGATGGGCGGTACTTTTGCGGCCGGTAATCGGGTGGACTGGTTTGATGAGTTGCTGCCGTTTTATCCGTCGGTTGTTCCGGCTCTGGTCCATGCTGATTTCCACGGTGAACCAACCGAGAGCGAACTGTTTCATCCGTCGGTTCGTCTGGCCGACGAGCGGGTTGCGATCAGGCAGAGATGGGCAGAGTTGCCACCGTTTGAATCGCTGGTCAGGTGCGACCAAATTGATCCGCAAACTACTGTCTTGATCTCAGCCGCCAACAATCGCGGGCGGGATGGATCGGTCCCGCTACTTGGCTACCGCCGAACGGGACCGGGAAAAGTGCTGGCTTCGGCGGCTCTTCCGTTCTGGACCTGGGGATTTGTTGGTCTTGGATACGGAGAAAATGGCGCTGATTATTCTCGTTTTCTGGAAGGCACCCTCAGCTGGTTGACAGTGCGGGAAGATTTTGATCCGATCAGAATTGCCCCCGAGCGCGAGGTTGTTGCTCGCGGCGAACCGGTTCGGTTTGCTGGCTATGCTTTCGATCAAGGGTATAGGCCGATCCCCGGTGTCAGCGGTTATGTCCGACTGAAGCGAAGCGATACCGATGAGCCAATCGAAGCTGACCTTCAGGTTGTCTCGGAGGGACGTTTTGCGGCCCAGTTGGACCGGGTTCCGCCGGGCAGGTATCAGTTTGAGGCACGTTTTGAGAAGGGAGGCAGTGTTTTAAAGCAGGTCGATGGTTCGGTAATGGTGGAGACGTATTCGCTCGAAGAGTTGGACCCTTCCGGCGATTCCGAAACGTTGTCGGCTATAGCCAGACTGACAGGCGGCCAGTATGTGCGCTGGGGTGACTTTGGTCGATTTTTTGAAGAGTTGGATATACTTCCGATCAAGGCGATCAAGCGTGATGAGATTATCGTCTGGAACCGAAGCTGGCTTCTCTTGATTTTCCTGGTGGCGATTTCTGCGGAATGGTTGATACGGAAAATCAACCAATTGATCTGAGCCGAAATTTCGGATTACATGTTTTCCAGGGCTCGCAGATCCATTTTCTCTGACAATTTTATCTTCTGCTCGCAGAGAGCATCGATATGATTTTTGATCCTCTCGGCGCAGGTGAGGATCTGGGCCAGATTCTTGCGCTGGTCGT
>DAOUUR010000510.1 GCA_030668045.1 bacterium | reverse complement strand
GGCGCTTCGGGCCTGGTTCGGAACCAAAATGTGTAGCTCTGTGTCATTTGATCGCCCACAGCGTCGCGCACATCGTTTGAGATAACCACAACATACTGGGAATCATACTGGAGCGGCTCCGTTGGCATAAACACAACTGAGGTTCCGTCAAAACTGAAACGACCGGCGATACCGTCGCCCAACCTGAAGGAGTTGGTGTTAATAGATGATCGATCCATCTCCTCTGAAAAACGAACCGTGATTGAGCTTGATATGGGAACCAAATTCGCCCCGCTGGATGGAGTGGTCGAAACAACAAAAGGCGGATATGACAGGATATAGCCCTCCTGGCACCCGCAAAAAGCTGCCAACGCAACAGCGAGAACCAATAGGGCTGACCACCTTGTCCCCAAACCTTGCATGCTTCTCCACCACCTCCTAACTAATGGACGAACATCACCGCTATTTGTTGCAATGCTGAATTGATATTCAAACTTACGACATTCAAAACCTATATCCCAGCATGCTATAATTCCCCACCACTATACGCTCGTTTAGTTTCCAAGCGAATCTATCAGCCGGGTAACGTAGTCGGAATACTCCGGGTCGCCTCGCCAGTGGCGAAGGAACCGGTCAAAATTGACCACTGCGGAATCCGGACGCTGGCGGCCTTTCCACAGCATTCCCAGGTTATAGTAGGCCTCAGCGTTGGAATCATCAAGTTCAACCGCTCGGTAAAAATAGTGAAGCGCCGAGTCAAGCCCGGACGCATTTTGAGAAGTGGAATTCTGGTAGCAAAAGGCCAGATTGAAGCAGGCATCGGGGAAAGCCGGTTCCACCATCACCAATCGATAGTAGCAAACCAGTGCGCTGTCGATATTACCGAGCCGCTGGTAGGTCAACCCCAGATTGTTCAGAGCTGCCGGGTAGTCGGGGCGAAGTTCCAGCGTTCGCACAAGCGGCTCGATTGCCGAAGCAGGGTCACCGGTTCGAAGCCTCATGGCACCGAGATTGTACTGCATGATAAAATTGTCCGGCTCCAGTTCCACCGCTTTCTCCATCGTTTCGGTTGCCTGCTCGTGATCACCGTGAGCAGACAAATGCTGGGCCAGATCGTTATATGCCTGGGCAAATGTTGGATCGGAGCCAATCGACAGCCGGTAGAATTTCTCAGCTTCGGAACTGTTGCCCGCTCTGGCGTACAGCGAAGCCATCGTAAAATATCCCTGCGCTTTGGAGCCAGTCGCATGACCAAAAACATCAAGATTCGCAACAATCACTGTCAGCACAAACAGTGCGATGTACGAAACGTACTTCCTCCAAGGCCTTGATCTCACCATCGCAATCACGTGTGTTACCGCAAACGAAGCAAAAAGAGCCAGCGCCGGGATCAGCGGTTGCCGGTAGCGCGAAGTTACGAAGAACAAGACAATCGCCGGAATAGAGGCCAACAGGAACAACCCGGGAATCTGGACACCGTCTCGCCACCGCATCGCCGCCACCATGCCGACAACAGCCAGAGGGAAAAGGATACCCCAGGGGAAAAACAAGCCTTTTGGCCACATCAGGGTTTTCAGCAGCAGACTCTGATGAGCGAAATAATAGAGATCAAAGTTATTGGAAAGCTCAATGCCTTGAATCAGTATGAGGAGTTTTCGTCCCAGATGTTTGAGAAAATGTCCCGGATTGGAAATGGTCTCATCAACTGTCCGCCCCAGCCAGTAGTCGGAGAGTCCGGCGTCGGATAAGCTGTGACCCACATCGTTCTCCGCAATCAAGCGCGCGTCCTCCATCATGCCCCACCAGTCGTTTCGCGCTCCCGGAATCTTCGCCGAAATACCATCCGACTGAAGATTGTTGCCAATGTAAGCGTTCATCCCCGAATAAGTGCCGATCAGAACAAACTCTCCTGATTCGACGTAGTTGTGAACAGTCACCGGAACAATCGGGATGATAACAGCGCAGGCAAAGGCCACAAGTGGCCTAAAGAGCGAAGTGGTACGGGACTGTCTCCAGCTGTAGATAATCCACAGGCCAATGATGACGGCAAAGAGAATAATGGTCGGACGCACGATTACCGAAAGCCCGAGCGCCAAACCAGCGACGGCAAAATCGGCGGTATATTTTGAGTCGTATGCTCGGAGGAGAAAATAGATAGCAATAGTATTGAGCAGGATGGCTAGCGAGGGTGCCAGAAGTTGGCCGTCATAGAAAATCAGGGTGGCGCTGGTGGCCACAATCAGACCAGCGATAACTGCCTCCTTCCTGCCGAATATC
>DAOUUR010000322.1 GCA_030668045.1 bacterium | reverse complement strand
TCGCGGTCGCCAGCATAGTACTATTATATGTAGCGTCCCTTTTTGACTGGATGAATGTTAATTACTACCTGATGCCTATCCTGCCGGTACCCGATTTCCAGCATAGCATCCTATCGGTGAATCACTACTTGAACCTTCTCAACTGGCTTCTAGTGGCAGCCGTCCCATTTCTCGTACTAGCCCCAACGATAATTGCCAAACCAACCCTGGCGGCGATCTCATCAAACAAGCGCGTGCAATTGGCTCTCGGGTTAGCGGTTCCGGCAGTGTTGTTCATGTTCTTTTTCATCCCGCGTCTGGGCGGTCCGCGTGACTGGGACATTTTCGCGTTGGCGGCCTACATGCTGGTCCCGGCGGCCCTGATCGTATTTTTCGAAACGCGCAGCTCTCGACTGCCCTCTATCATTGTCTCGGTAATCGCGATATCAATCTTCACGACCGCATCGTTTGTGGCGGTCAACTATTCTGTCACACGGTCCACTGACCGGTTTGTCGAGATACTTGATGTCTCCAAATTCAAAAACATGTTCAAGGAATACGGAACACTCTTCACACACTCCCAGACATATCCGGAATTGCAAGACCGTCAGCTTGAGTTTGCCACCAAAGCCTGGGAACAACCGCCGTACACAAAGGTGGATTCCGTGTTTATGCTCCAGAATATTTCCGAGTTGTACACTAATCGGGGTCAGCGTGATGTTGCCTGGGAGTACCTTCTGCAGGCATACAAAATCGACACGCTCAATCTGTTTACGCATGTCATGATGGTCAACTACCTCAATCGGTTTGCTACTACTGAGGATCTTGTTGGGTTAGCTGAGACAATAGAGAGAAGATTCCCGCAGAATGCTAAGGCGCTGATGCTGACCGGCAGGATGTACATCCAGGCCGGCGATACAGCCCGCGGCGAGGACAATATGGAAAGTGCGCTCGAACTCGATGTGCGCGATTTCAATGTTCTTTTCAATTACGGCTCACATATGCTGGCCAAACGGGACTTTAACCGCGCCGCCGAATTGCTGAAAATGGCCTATGAGATAAACGATCGAGATTTCCTCGCCTGCTATTACCTCGGCACGGTGCTTGTCCAGCTTGGGCAAGCCGATGAAGCGGTTGTCAGTATCAAGCGGGCCCGTCATATAGCGGAAACCGACGAGCAGAAAGCGATGTGTCGTGATCTTGAGTCCGACCTGAGATACCTCCGGAACTCTCTGCAAAACCAGTAACAGATCGGCCCGACCTTCCGACAATAACCACAGAAAACAGAAATACAAAATAGAGCTGTCCCGCCGGGATTATAGTTGACATGTGGGGATGCCGCTCTATTTTTGCTCTTCTAAATGATAAACTAGCGAGTACCGTTTATGCCAAAGATTTCCAGACAGGTCAAAGAGATTATACAGATTGTCGTCTTTCTCATTATAGTCGGCGCGCTGTTGTACTTCTATGCTATCTACCCGCTGGGCCAGTCCAAAACACTGTTTGCCCGCCAGGATATTGATGATTTCGACAACGACTCGATTGTCACCAACGATGCCACCGTCTGGGAAGAAGCCAGCTTGACGGTTGACACTTTCCGCGTGGAATCCGATGGCCTGACCAATCTGGCCTGCCTTTATGTTCCGGTCGTTGACAGTACTATCGAACCAAAAGGGACCGTTTTTCTGCTGCATCATCAACATGATAATCGCGACACGCTCCTTCAGGTAGCGCAACAGTGGCACCAACTCGGTTATGCAGTCGCAGCCTACGATCAACGCGCATCGGGCCGTTCGACCGGCCGGTATAGTGGCGAGGGCGGTTACGAATCAACCGACCTGATTGAGGTAATGCGTTATCTCGACCTGCGCGGACAGATCATCCACCCGCTCACGGTGGTCGGCTATTCTGTTGGTGGCGATGCTGCCCTGTTGGCCGCGCTGGAAGAAGATCGTATCGACCGGGTGATCGCGATTGATCCGCACCTGTCAACTGACCGGATGATGGACCGCGTTATTGACCGGAACGATCTGTTATGGTTCCCGCTTCGCAGCACTATGCTGTGGTGGTGGTATAACATACGGTCGTCGTATGCCTCGCCTTACCGCGAGTTGGACAATGTGAAAGCAGTCGCCTGCCGGACACTATTAATAGTGCCCGACGATGCGATGGATGATGACGAGGTGGTGCGGCTTAAAGAGCTTTCGCCCGCCGAATCACTTGAGATCATCACCGCCAACCCATCATACGAAGCCACGGTTACTATAATAGAGAGGTTTGTGACCGGCGAGTAAGCTACGAGATTAGACTGGGGGAAGGTCAAGTTTTGCACGGTAGCAGTTTACGGTTTTCATTTCACTCTCTGATAGATTCTCTCGGTAAGTAGGCCAGAATCCTGGCTCTCTTTCAGGCATGTTTAAGAGGTGGCTATTCTTTACAATAAGATAAAACAGGTCGTCAAGGTCTGTTCCGGAGTCAGGGTTTGTGGGGGGCTGCCACGCTCCGTGTTGAAAGTATTTGTAGGGGTAAACAGCTTTAGCCGTCGATCCTCGCTCGATATAAAGTAGGTCAAAAAGGCAATTTAGGTGATCGCAAACCATCTTCAATGATCGGTAAACCTCCTTCTTTAGAAGAAACTCTTCGCCGTGGCGGCCAGTGGACTTCTCTCTGCTACGGTGTCCCACAAAGTTGTGGCGCACCTCACGGATGATCTGCAGATCCTTTTCAACTGTCTTCTTGCGTTTCTCTAACTCTTTCTTCAACCGACCTTTGTCGCTCTCTGATTTCAGATTTGCGACGATCCCCACACCAAACGAATACAAGTTCAATCGTTCACTGCTATTGCTCTTGCGATTATCTAGTCCTATCCTGAAGGCGATACTAACCGAGCTTTCTAACAGGGAAGTATGAACGATATCGAAGAAAGAGTACTTCAGAGTCCATAACAACTCAAGGGGGTATCCGACAATCTGCTCCATCACATACGCATTCATGTTGAGTTCCATCAAATCGTCCAAGATCGCGTCACGCTCTTTCCGGTATTGCGGTATCCAATCCCTCTGTAAGAGATCCTCAAGATTTCCTTTGATCATTTAGCTTCCTCTCCCTATCTACAGAGCAACAACTCTGCAACGTGTCTGTCTTCTTCACCAAGAATGTATATAGAGAAGTTCCCGGCTTGTCAATCACATGATTGCCTCGTGTCGTAGAACTGCACTCGCATCGCTGTCGTCAAGACAGTTAAACATTGACAGATACCGACCCGTTGTTATATTGCTAATAGACGACGGAGGGTCGGTATGCGTTTTCTGGCTGTATTACTTACATTGGTTCTTGTCACAATCTCCACAACCACATGGTCTGCCACCATCGGGTTGGATCATCAAATTACGTTCTCGGTGCCCGGCATGGAAAACCCGATCACTCAAGCAAAATTCAACGATATCAACGGTAGCGGCTTCCCCGAAGTACTGGCCACCGACGGCGTTACGCTTGTTCTCTATTCGGTATTCGAAGATTCTGTCCTGTTCTCAACCCCCTACAATTGCGCTGAGAAGATATTGCTTGCAGACGTAAACAGAGATCATGCCGTTGATATTGTCACGGCCTGCGGACCTGTGTCGATGATCCAACCAAAGGTGAGAATCTTCGATGGTGCTTTAGATTATCAAGTTACGGACTCAACACCACTGGTCAGTCCGGCAGGATGGATGTGGTA
>DAOUUR010000232.1 GCA_030668045.1 bacterium | reverse complement strand
CAATGCGATCCTTGATGGTTCGACCAAGGTGCCGGTGGTGACGTATGACTTCCCCGGCAAATCGATAGCGTTGGCTGGCGGCGACGAGCTCAAGGACAAGATAATCGATTTCATGACTTCGTGTGATGGCTTGTTGTTTTTCTACGATCCGAAAGTGATGGGATCGGAGCTTGAGAGCCAGGCACACGTTTCATCGTTTGTCAGTTTGATTGAACAGATTGCTCCCGGACATAAACGTTTGCCGATACCGGTTGGTCTGGTGATTGCCAAGGCTGATGTGTTACCTGGATTCGGCAAGGATGATCAGGTTATGCTGGTTAGTCCCGAAGACGAGCATCTGCTCAGCGATGATTTCGATATGTTCTTAAATAGAATGCTGGCCGGGAAGACTGTGTCGGCCGATCAGGCTTGGGCTGGGTCGGTGCGTAACGTACTGATCAAGCTGGCTGATTTCCTAAAGGTTGTAGTTGGCCGGACGCTTAACTTCCAGATATTCTTCGTTTCCAATACCGGTGATGAGCCTGAAAAGGTTGGTACCGATGTCGGTCGTTCGATTTACAAGCCGCCTTCAAAGATCAGGCCGATTGGTGTGAAGGAACCATTCTATTGGATTCTTTCGGCGGTGCGACGGAATCGAGGTGTTTCGCGGATACGAGCTCTTGCCAAGGTTGTCATGATTATCAGTATCATCTGGGCTGTGCTCTGTTCGCTACCTTTTATCTATCATCTCAACTATCTTCTGCCTCAGGCGGAGATGGTGGAGCGAGAAATTCTCAAGGCCAACTCCGGTCAGGTGTTTAGCACCGGGGCCGATGAGCGGCGTCGGATCCAGACGGCTTACAGTCGATACGAAAACTCGTGGTGTGTGAAGTGGTTCTTCAAAGAATTCCAGGCTCCTTCCGGTAAGGTCCGACAATTCTACCGGGATTTTGACATCTCCGAATCGGTTAAGGTTCTGGACAAGACGATTACCCGATTCAACGCGATGGTTAGCGACTCGGCTTACTGGCCGAAACTCAATCCGGCGACTGATTCGCTGGAGATGCTGCCCGATTTAGAGAAGATGCTGGCCGATCTCGGTGAGTTCCACACTGGTGATGAAACCTCGGTGCTCTTTACACGAAGCGGGCGAGTTCTGCGCTACTGGGAACTGTTTTCGCAGTTTATTGCCAGTCGCGGTGACAGTACAATTCCTACGGCTGTGGTCGAGCAGGTCAAATTTGATGGTGACAACTACGGAACTGATTTAAGCGATGCCGAGCGCAAGCTTGGAGAATCGTTGGTAGCCAAGTTGCAGGTCAAAACCGAAGCTAAGGCCAAGGTAGAGGCATCCAAGCGGGCAGTGGTGGAGCTTGACGATCTTATAGAAGAGGTCAACGGCAACAACGATCCAAGCTACCGGCTTGATGGCGCCGTCAAGCGACTCCGGAAAATCAAGTCAGACCTCACCGATAGAGCTGCAATCAAAGCTGTTGACCGGTATATCAGTGATGCCAAGAAGTGGGCTAAGAAGCAGAAGTTCACTTATCGCATTGAAACAGTTCCGGACAATGCTCATCTGCATATCGAAGTCACCGCTCGTGGCGAGGACCCGACCTGGGCTGAGCAGAATCAGATATTTGAGGGTGATGAATATCCGTTTGAGTGGAAGCTGAACGACGATATCCATATCTCGTTTGATGCCATTGATCGTGCCTGTAACTGGGGCGCCAATCCCAGTGACAAAATCGTCTTGAAGGGAAAATATTGCTTGTTCGAAATGGAAGGGAACTTAACTTTCCAGAATATAGGCAAGCAGGTTACCATAAGTTTCAAACCGGAGCTGGCCGGACGATTACCAGTTTTGAAGAAGTAAGGAACGCTGACTCATAATTGAGAAATGGAGTAGGGAATGAGCAGATTTGTTACTAATCGGCGATACGTATTTGTGCTCATAGCAGTGATTGTAGCACTTGTCTCTTTTGTTGCTACTGCTCAGGCTGCCAAGGTGCAATTGCCGGAGGGCACGGAAATAAAGGTCAAGTTCCCGACCAGTATCAAGATTTCATCGGGTGTTCTGGGAACCGGCGTACCTCTTCTGTTTTATGTCGATGAGGATGTCATGATTGGCGGCAAGACGATCATCGAAAAAGGAGCCGAGGGAACGGCCACCGTTACTGAATCGGTCAAGTCGAGAAAGGCGGGTAAGCCGGGGAAGATTGTGCTTGAGTTTGGCGAGTTGACACCAAAAGGCGCTTTCCATACCGCCGAGAATGGACCGGTCAAGCTTGCCGGTACGATTACCGCCGAGGGTAAGGGCAAGAAGATTCTTTCGTACCTGTTTATTGCCGGTTTGTTTATCAAGGGCGGACAGGGAGAAATCTCACCGTACAAGGTCTATACGGCCACAATTGCTGAGACGGTTATCCTACAGGACAATTAGTTTACGACAACATAGGCGACGCCAAATAGAAAGGGCCGGATTCTCGTGAGAGAGTCCGGCCCTTGTTTTGTTCGCTATTGACGTACTACTACAACGTCACTGTCACCCCGCGAGCCTGAAGCTGAGGGATCAGGACGGTAGTCGAGTTATTGTCGAGAGGGTTATTGCGGAGATATACATAGTCACCCTGGCCGAGACCACTGTTGTTCACCAGGGGCGTGATATCGGTAATCTGGTTGTTGTCCAGATAGATCGTCCGCAGTCCCGTCATCGTTTCAAGTGCTGAGATATCGGCCAGACTATTCCATCGCAGATCAATGTATTCCAGCCAGTCCATCGATGATATCGCAGCGAGAACAGTTGGCGTAAGACTACAGTAAGACATCTGCAGCACCTCAAGCCGCCTCAGATCAGCCAGCGGTGTCAGATCGGTGAGCGTTTGGTTGCTGAGGCCCAGCGACTCCAAGTTGGCCAGTTGCCCTATACCGGTGAGACTGTCAATAAAGTGTGCTTCATCGAACATTGAGGATATCCAGCGCAACTGCAACGCGTGCGACAACATTATTGTCTTCGGAACCTCGGGGTATATCACGCGTTTGATTTCGTAGTCGAGGTAGTACATAAGGTTATCGTCGGGAATGACGAGGGCGCTGTCGGTGGCCGGGCGGAATTGGATTGTGCTATAGTGCTCATAAAACTGGTCGTAGTTGAGTTGGCCGGTCTTGAGCCAGAACTGCGATTCACCCATTGAGATCGTCGAGAAGATATCGGCAGTGTCGGCCAGATAGCGACTGGTGTAGTGCAGGTTGGCTATATGACAGTAGCCATTCTGGTCGAGAAAATCGGTTGTATCATTCCGCACCGGCAAGTTCACAGACAGACTGATAAAATCGGCTACCTCTCCGTAAAAGATGTTCAATGTGTCGGTATCGGTCAGGCTCGAACCGCGCGTAGCCGAATCAATCGTCATATGGTTGTAGTTGTTACTCACGTAGACGGAGGCCTGGGTGAGGTCGGTCATGTTAAATGTTTCCAGTTTGAGCCGGAACTGGGTGCCGGTGGCGATCACATTGTGAGTCGGGGTTACTTTCACCAATGGCACCCGGGGCACCATCTCAATAGGAACCGCGGTGATTCCGTCTGATCCGATATTGATGAGAGTAGCTCCCGAATAGATCAGCAGAGACTCCAGATCAATCGCCGGTGCGCCACGGGTATCGTACGCTTCGAGTACGAAATATCGGTTTGCTCCGGCCGGAATATTCACCTCGAAGACAACCGATCGACCGTCCCACACTTGTTCGGTGATGATCGGGTCAAAATCTTCGGCTGTGACAGTCAGTCTCAGGCGATTGATTGCCTGTGCCAGATCGGGAATCATCAGCTTGGCGTTGATAGCCACATTGTGATCGCCGGAACCTTCGTTTATGAGTTTCTCGGAACAACTGAGGGCGGTCAGAATGATGGCCACCGCCAGCAATGCCGCTCCCATGAATGCGGAAAACGTATTTGCTTTTGTCGTCATCTTCAAACCTCCTACAACGTTGCCGAAAGGCTAAGGCCAATTTGATAGCCACTCAGATCAATATCGCCGCCATCAGTGCTGCCGGTGAAATATTTAAAACCAAGGCCAGCATTGATCTGTGGTGTGATCTCGCGATTGATCCCGCATCCGGCGCCAAGAATCGACCCGGATCCGAAGTCGTCCTCAATAATCGTTACAACTCGGAAACTGGATTCTCTTGCCGCCAGTTTTCGAAGGCTGGCCGAAGGTGTGACTGTCCAGCCCGCCGCCGGTTGCAGAGTTGCATATCCGTTGACAACAAGCTCGTTGCCGTACGATTTTAATCGGTTGAGGACAGATTCGTCGGAGTCATATGTTTCGTTGCGGTCGCGGATGAGATAGGTGACACTGCCGCCAACAGATCTGGTTTCGGTCTTATGTACGGCACCCAAACCGAAGGCCAACTGTGAACCTTGTTTGAGCGTCTTTTGGTCTTCGAGTTTGTCTGCTGTAAACATCGTGTAGGCCAGATTGGCCGACCATTTGACAGGGCCGCGTTGAAGCTCACCGCCGGCATTGATGCCGATCATGTCGCCGGGGTCGTAGTTTCCGGCTTCCTCGTACGGTTCATACTTGCCGTTGTATCCGAAACTGATTCCGCCACCGACCTGCATGCCACCGATGTTGCGGGCAATTCCGACCAGAGCGCTGAGGCCGAGTCCTTCGCCATACTTTCTGGAAGGTACTTCAAGGAAGTCCTGCGCGAGAAGTTCGATAACCGCCCATTCATCGGAATAGGACAGTTTCTTCTTGCCGGTGGGGAGGTTCAGGCCGCCACTGATGACGATCTGATCGTCGCTAAGAGACTGACTAACTTGCAGGCGCATGTCACTCAGCCCGGAAACGCTGATATCGTAGTCGCCAAACTCAAGCGAACTTGATGAATTGGCCATATAGAATTGGAGTTCGAGATTGTCTTTGAGTGGAACGAAACCAGTCAAGGGCATGTGCGATTGATTGATTGTCAATTCCAGATCATCGTGCGTGACCGTCCAAT
>DAOUUR010000617.1 GCA_030668045.1 bacterium | reverse complement strand
GCCACCTTGTTGCCATTGTAGCTTGACCATTACCTCGGTCGGCTGGCCGACAAATGTGATCGGGTTGTAATTGATGTCGGCGACTCCAATGTCGAAATCACCACCACCGACCGCCATGTCAATAACCACAATCGGCGTAGACAAGTTGGCTGCTACTTCTGTCGGTTCTCGTCCTGAATTGGAATTGCCATCGCTGAACAGTAACCAAAGGTCAGCCGGCTCGGCCAACTGTTGTTTGTCAAGTTCGTACATTATATCAGCAATCGCGGTGCGGTCACTATCGACCCGATCCGGCAGCGTGGCAATGTTGCCGCCGAAATAGCGCGTCTGAGCATCGACTGATTGAGCGATTTGTCTGAATGATTCGGAAGTCAGAAGTGAGTCCAGACGCTGGCGGCGAGTCAGCCCAGCCTCCTGTTTATCCATGCTGGTGGAATGATCCAGGAGCATTGTCACCCTGCGTGGTCGCTCATACTCGCGAGTGAGCCTGAGTACCGGCTCCAGCAGCGCCAGTATCAGCGCCAGAATTGCGATCACGCGAAGAGTGCCCAATAACACACGAAGATAGACTGGAAGTGGCGGATTTGTACGACGGTAAAGCAGAACAGCAGCAGCCAACAAGATCAATAAAGCGGGCCAAACCAACCACGGATAGCTGGTCAGGGATTCAAAGCTGATTTCATTAATGCCAGTCATGTTCTAACTTATACACAAGGTTTGAAGCTCGGATGAAAGATGTTGGCGGCTTAGAAGACACGGTCTGTAGTATCACGAGGCCCGTCGGGTAGCGTATTCGACAAGACCTGCCAGGCTGTCATAATAGATCGAATCATCAAGACGGGAAATCGCCTCCAGCCCCTGACTGCTCAACTGTTCAGCCTTTTTGTAGGCGTATTCAATACCGCCATTCTCGGTCACAAAGGTATACACCTTATCAAACGATGCTTCGTGACCATCTCCCTTGAGCGACTTCATGATCTCGTTTTGTCCTGCCTTTCCGACTCTCTTGAGAGAATGAATCAACGGCAGAGTAACTTTGCCTGTCATAACATCGTTGCCGGGTTCTTTTCCGGTAACGTCAGAATCACCGACAAAATCGAGCAGATCATCAGCGATCTGAAAAGCAGTGCCGATTTTTTCGCCAAACTGAGCAAAACGCTGCCGCTCACGAGCACCTCGTGAGGTCAGGATGGAGCCAGTCTCACAGCTTACGGTAAACAAAGATGCGGTCTTGTCAGCGATTATTGACAGGTACTCTTCTTCGCTGAGGCTGTAGTTGCCGGTTTCCTCAATCTGCCTGAGTTCCCCTACAGAAACCCGTTCAGTAGCGTGAGATACGGTTCCCATTAGTTCCATGGAACCAGCTCCAACCAGAATGCGAAACGCCTTGGCAAAAAGATAGTCGCCCATCAGAACCGAGATCAGGTTGGTCCACTGTGCATTAACCGTTTCCTGACCACGACGGAGATCGGATTCATCAATTACATCATCGTGAAGAAGTGTTGCTGTGTGAATCAGTTCGATAGCCAGAGATGCGCTGACCGAT
>DAOUUR010000541.1 GCA_030668045.1 bacterium | reverse complement strand
TTGTTATCGGTCAGGCATGCGAGTTTGACTACTCAGGCACTCAGGCATGCAAGGCCCTGAGAAACCTTGGCTATGAGATCGTACTGGTAAACTCAAACCCTGCAACAATCATGACTGACCCCGGTATGGCTGACGTAACCTACATAGAGCCTCTTACGCTTGAATCCATGACAAAGATTATAGAGAAAGAGAGGCCTGACGCACTTCTGCCTAACCTTGGTGGTCAAACCGGACTCAATCTTTCCTCGGAGCTTGACCGAGCGGGCGTACTTGAAAAGTACGGAGTTAAGGTCATCGGCGTTCAGATTGATGCTATTAAGCGTGGCGAAGACCGACAGGCTTTTAAGGATACCATGAATAAACTCGGCATTGAAATGCCACTTAGCGCAATTGCCAACAGCATGGAAGAAGCCGAAAAAATCGTTACAGACATCGGGCTGCCCTGTGTAATCCGCCCTGCCTACACCATGGGCGGTACAGGTGGAGGCCTTGTGTACAACAAGGAGGAGTTCCGCAGCATCGCTGCACGCGGCCTTCAGGCAAGCCTGGTGGGCCAGATCCTGGTTGAGGAATCAGTGCTTGGCTGGGAGGAGCTTGAGCTTGAAGTAGTACGTGATGCAAAGAACCAGATGATTACCGTATGCTTTATCGAAAACGTCGATGCCATGGGGGTACACACCGGTGACAGCTTCTGCACAGCACCCATGCTCACAATAGACAAGACGCTACAGGAACGCCTGCAGAAATACTCGTATGATGTAGTAGAGTCCATTGGCGTAATCGGTGGCACCAATATCCAATTTGCACATGATCCCAAAACAGGACGTGTGGTTATAATAGAAATCAACCCTCGTACCTCTCGCTCATCGGCACTGGCATCTAAAGCTACGGGTTTCCCGATAGCCTATGTCTCTTCGCTATTGGCCGGCGGACTGACCATGGATGAGATTCCATACTGGCGGGATGGGACGCTCGAGAAATACACTCCATCAGGAGACTACGTGGTAGTAAAATTTTCCCGCTGGGCCTTTGAGAAATTTGAGAGTCTTGAAGACAAACTCGGCACACAAATGAAAGCTGTAGGCGAGGTCATGAGTCTTGGTAAGACTTACAAGGAATCTTTTCAGAAGTCGATCCGCTCCCGGGAAGATGGCCGTTATGGCCTCGGCTTCGCCAGGGATTACAACGATAAACCGCTGGAAGATCTGATGGTAATGCTAAGTGAGCCATCAAGCGAACGCCAGTTCATCATGTATGAAGCCCTTCGCAAAGGGGCTGATGTTAAAGCTCTTTTTGAGAAAACATACATAAAAACCTGGTTCATCAAACAGATGAAGGAGCTTGTAGAGCTGGAAGAGAAAATCCTTCAATACAAAGACGGGGAACTTCCCGATGAATTGCTTGTTCAGGCTAAAAAGGACGGGTTTGCTGACTGTTACCTGTCACAGATTCTCGCAGTTCCAGAGAGAGATATCCGTGAGCGGCGGAAAAAACTTGGTGTGGTTGAAGGCTGGCATTCGGTTCCGGTCAGCGGGGTTGAAAATGCTGCGTACTATTATTCAACCTACAATGCTCCTGATGCAACTGATGTTTCGCCGAACCGCAAGGTAATGATACTCGGAGGCGGGCCAAACAGAATCGGACAGGGAATCGAGTTTGACTATTGTTGCGTTCATGCAGCATTCGCTTTGCGCGACGAAGGAATGGAATCCATAATGGTTAACTGCAACCCCGAGACCGTTTCCACAGATTTTGACACGTCTAATAAATTATATTTTGAGCCATTGACTGTGGAAGATGTCCTGAGCATCTATGAGAAAGAGAAACCGGAAGGCATCATATGTCAGTTCGGTGGGCAGACACCTTTAAACATCGCATCCGAACTGGAGGAAGCCGGTGTGAAAATTATCGGCACCTCAGTTGACGCCATCGAGCTGGCCGAGGACCGTGACCGCTTTCGTCAGAAGATGAGTAAACTTGGGATACCACAGCCCGAGAGCGGTATGGCCAGTAAGCTTGAGGAAGCAATTGTAATCGCCGACAAGATTGGTTACCCACTGATGGTGCGGCCATCCTTTGTGCTGGGCGGGCGTGC
>DAOUUR010000513.1 GCA_030668045.1 bacterium | reverse complement strand
TGACGGTTTGCATCGCTGTAATACCGAGCAACGTCATCATGATCAGAATAACCATCACCATGAAGAGTGTCACGCCTTTTTGATTTGAATAATTCATGTTATGCTCCTTCAGCACTTGAATTGCTGAGACTTATTGCCTCGGGTTATGGTGACGGTTCCTGTTGCATTCGCCCGCACTTCCTTACAGGAAGATTCAACGCGAAGTTGCGCATCACCCGCAGACATGCCCGAACCGTAGTAACCAACGCCAATCATGACGACGGCAAACGCGGGGAGACACACCTTAAAGAAAAATCTGTAAACTGTATCCATATCCATTGCTCTTACTCCTATCTGATGGACAACACACCTTCGATGTACGCTCGGGCTTCCGCCAGCGCATCGGGGGTTGAATCACGGACGTGGCTCCAGTCCCAGGTGAGATCCTTTTCTTTCAATTCCTTGCCGGTCATTTGACCGTAGCCGTTGCACAGAGTCATGGCTTCGACGTGTCGCACAGAGCCGAGCCTATTCTTCTTCTCTCCGCTATGATACAGATAATCGTGGAGGAAACGCAAATCTTCCGTCGCCTGCTTCAGCCCTGAAGTCTCTTCCAGGTAATCCACCAGTTCGGCATCCCCGACGCCAAACGACTTCAGGAAAGCCGGTACGTTGCTGTTATCAGATGCACTCTGGTGTAAGCGAGCGATACGGATAAGCTCGCGCAAAGCGGCGCGAGATAGCGTAATCTCTTTGGGGTCGGTCGCATCGACATTTTTGACATAATTGCTCATCGCTTCACCTCAGGAAATTGATAAATTCTGGCACTTTCCGGCTCACCATCGAGTTCGGTCCGAAGTGTCGCTACATCGCGCTCAACCTCGGTCATATCCATACCCGCAACCAGCAACCCGACAGTGTCGAGGAGGTCTCGTAGGGTTTGTTCGGTGACAGTAGCCTTCATAACCAGTATCCCTTATTTGATAAATAGGAGTGTACCACAGTCAACGAAGTTTTGTCAAGAAGGTTGGATAACCATGAGAAGATGCCACAGGCAGGGCGATTCGAATAGCGGGGGAGGAATAATCACTACAATCCCACAATTCACGGTCTTCGCCAATTTCCTACCAGTTGCCGTAAACTTTTCCATCGGAGCAGCCCACTCCTCTTGTCCGAAGCCCCCTATCCATTGCGCGGGCGCATGGGTGACTCTGGCTATCGCTCCGAATGTATTCATCGGGGGAGTACCTGTCATTCGTGAGGGCGACGTTGATAGTTGTGGACACGTGCGGATTAGTGGTTCTCCTAACGTATTCGTGAATTGATATGACTCGTAGATCGTTTATTGACACACAAGCCGTTGACATGGGTCACCTGATTTTGCAGGACTCCGCGTTCGTCAATCCACTGGCAAGTAATCTCTCACCGGCTGTCGCTGAGTACACAAGTATCCGAGACAAAGTTACCACGGGAAACTTATCATCTACTGCGGTATCCACAGCTATAGCCGATATCACCGCAGAACCAACTGGAGGATCATTCACCGCTGGAAAGAAAGCCGCATTACTTGCTAGCTTGGGTTCCATAGACACTTCCATGGTTTCATATCGGGGATCATCTCAGCTTGCACTCGATGGTGTTAGCGATTTACTTACACACTCTAACAACATGACCAGTAGTGCTCTTGGGGTTGCCGGTGCTATTAGTGGTACCATCGATTTACCCAACATGCTCGAATCAGATATCGGTGGTGGTCTTCCCTCATCGTTTCCAGGTATACCGGACTTATCCGGTATAGCTCAATTTGATGGTCTGCCAAGTGTTCCCGCTATTCCATCTCTCGGCCTTCCAGCATTACCTAGCATACCGGGGATACCAAGTGTTGAAAATCTTCCCGGTGTAAACCTACCAGGAATCCCCGACCCCTCAACTGTTATGGAAAGCCTAAGTGGATCTATTTTAGCATCAGAATTTGGTGGTGTTGGTAGTGCACTATCTCTTAACACCGGGGGAATATCCTCAGCGGCGCTCACCGGTATGAATCCATTAGATGATGTTGTTGGTGGTGTTGCTGGTGCCTTGGGTGATGATAGTGCATTAGCAGCACTGTCCGATAATGCGGTTTCTTCAGTCACATCCTTTGTTCCAGGATTAGATGATCTTGCCAGTCCGTTTAGTGAATATGGTAGCGGCGAACTCGATCTAGTGGGAGCAGAAGCCGGTGGTCTTAGCGGGTCTTCTTGTTCTTCTCCTGGACTAGCCGTTG
>DAOUUR010000391.1 GCA_030668045.1 bacterium | reverse complement strand
TCCGGACTACACCGGTTCTCGCAAGCGCAAACAGGGCGAGGAGATTACATGCGGTTGCGAAGGCTATTACGCCACAGTTGCCCTGGATGAACGGGCCGATCTTCATTGCTACATCGAAGAGGATCAACCCCATGGATGCGACAAGGTACCACCTAAGAAGTCGCGAGGTTCGCTCGCCCAGTCCGGCGGTCAGCCCCCAGACGAGCAAGCCGAGTCCGGTCAGACGCGCCGCGACTTTGCGTTTTCCAAGCGCGATGGGAATGAGGAAACCGAGCGCCAGCAGCCCCAGGAGCACTGCAGGGATCGCGATCTCTTAGGTCGGGGTGACCGATTCGACGGCGGGCCCCTGTCGCTTAACGACTACGCGCTTTTTGATAACCAGGGGATGGTTGTCTGGGCCGATGCGGATCTCGTCCAGATCCTTCGCCAGCACCGAGGGAAGGAACTGCTCGTCCCATCGGGTGATCGGTTTGTCTATGGCCGGCCCCAGGGAATACACGATGATCGCCTGAGAAACCCGAAGCCCTTCGAGGGCATCCAGCGTCCAGTCCCGGAAAGTGCGACCGGTGGGTCTTGTATTTAACGATACTCGGCGGCTGCGCGCTCGTACCTGTCGTTCTGTACCTGCTGGTGCCGGTCTTCGGAGCGGGCTACGCCAGAGCGATTAACGCGATCCTTCTATTGATGCCGGGTGTGGTGATCGGATCACAGATCAAGTATTCAGGACTCGCCATTATTTTCACTCAATTTAAAAAACAGCCACAAAACAAATTTGGAGGGCAACAAGTACATTATACTTTCAGAAAAGTATCGAACTACACCGTGCATCGACAAATATTTCAGATGAAATATATATTGGCTCTTAATTTTTATTGTGTTTTTTATTGACAGTTTTAAGTGTTCTAGTTTTCCTTGGCCTTCAAACTGCCTATATTTGTAAAATACACTATCCATATTCTCAAACTTGAGCCCCTTGTCTAGCAATCGAAACCACAATTCATAATCCTGACAAACTAGGTACTCCAAATTATATCTGTACTTTGATACTTCTTTTCTTAGCAAAAAACCTCCTTGTGAAAATGGGGAACTAATGAATACCCGCTTCATAATTTCTTCATAAGTTCTTGGATATTTCTTGACAAAGAGTTTGTTTAGATTCTTGTCAACATATTCAATAGAAGAACCAACCCCTGATAGTGTTTCATTTCCCTCCAAATAGTTAACTTTCGCCATCAAGCAATCATCTGCCAAAACATCATCGCTATCCATCCACAAATAGTATTTGCTCTGTTTGCTGATCAAATCCAAAAGAACGTTCCTGGTTTCCGGCCTCCCCAAATTCATTTCATTTCTGTCAGCTTTGATTCGGTTATCTTTTCTCATACTTTTTTGAATTGTCTGCCAAGTATCATCCGTGGAACAATCATCAATAATGATGAGTTCAAATTTTTCATAGGTCTGATTTAGAATGCTCTCTATCGCCTCCAACACATACTCTTCAACATTATATGCGGGCATTAACACTGAAACTAATGGTTTCACTGAAGCACCTCTAACCCGAGATTTCCCATTTAGCTTACTCTTCGACATTTTCGTTTCGCTTTCGCCTGATAGTACCACACTACCTTAGTCGTCCCTGAAAAAGCCGGTTTTCACGCGGTCTCCCCGTCCAGTTGAAGCGTTTGTCGAATATCGGCCCTGGCGGCCATACTTTTGAGCAATAGAATCCGGACAAAAAGGGCCGCCGCCCGGTAGAGCTTCATCAAATTGAAGCCGCAGCCAGCGAGGATGGCGTTTATACGGTCGCCTTCCCAACCGTTCAGATGATTTCGGTGCATTCGGTTGTCGCTCTTCATGTGACCGATTACCGGCTCGACGGCTTGCCGTCGTTTCAGCCATCTTCGCATCCAGCGTGTCAGACGCCGCTGACCGGAAATGTACACTTCCACATCGGGCACGCTCGGACGACTCCCCTTGTAGCCCCTTTCCACAAAGACCTGTTTGATCGTCCTGCCGCACGTCTCCTCGGCGGATTCCAGCGTCTCCGCCAGCGTGTGGCCGTCGTATGGATTGCTGTGAATCGCGTCCACCGCCATCACCCAGTTGTTCTTCGACGAGCTGGCCACCGACACCTTGCAGCCGAATTCGTATCGTTTATGCGCCTTGCCTTTTGAGATGCACTCCACCTCCAGCGCGTGAACCGCGTACACCTTGTTTTTGTCTTTTCGCTTCTGCTCGTAGATCCAGCCGGATACCTCCAGGAGACGCGCCAGCTTCAGGTCCGGTTTCGGACAATTTCGCTCGATGTCACGCATCACCCGACCGAGGTATCCGCGCAGCCTGCGCGTCATTCCGCGAGCCCGCCGATACTGCTGGGCGTGGGCGTAACGGCCCTGCTTGCGAAGAGCCTCCTTGCCCTTGCGGGCATAACTCTGACGTATCTTGATTCCCCGTTCCTTCGCCGCCTTCACCAGCTTTATCCGCGCCTTCTGATACAGCCGCGCGTCCGTCGGGTGAGCCACGGCCTTCTCCTGCACCGTCGTGTCGACATTCACCCGCGAAAACTCATTGCGTCCGATCTGCTTCTGTCGCTTCGCCGTCTCCAATGTCTCCGAAAGCAGCAACTTCATCTTCTCCGAACCGATGCGCTTGCGCCATCTCGTCATAGAACTTGGATCAATTGGAAACTTGTATTGGAAGTATTCGAACCCGCAGAAATACTGCCAGTACGGATTCTCCACGAACCGCTCCAACAGTTCCTCAATGCTCCAAACATGGTCCGAGATTCCGGCTTCCATGGCGGGGGTGACTCGCAGGGTTTTGTGAATCCGGCAGAAGTTGTAGTGCATGAAGTGGAGCGAGATCGCCGCGATGTGGTTCCCCTAGCCTGCTTAATGCGCCACATGCCGAAAGAAGTCGCGTAATCGGCTGATCTGGCGGATGCGATCAGGGTCAGATGCTCCGAGCCACCGAATTGAATCTCAGAAGCCGGGTTTTGACATTGC
>DAOUUR010000278.1 GCA_030668045.1 bacterium | reverse complement strand
GCGACATTGATAGGGACAACATTGCCCGGCAAGTGTGTGCGGGCGACCACATCCTCGGGGTTGACCTTGTCGCCGACTTTGACAACAACTTCTCCCTTCAGCGGAAGGATCCTTCTCTTTTTGACAAGAATTCGTTCAGTAACTTTCAGTCCGGGCGTATAAGCGTGGGCCATCGGGGGTCCCTTTCTAAACTCTTTTCTCTTTCATTTTCCGGCTCGTCTGCGACGTCTGGCTGTGACTATTATCAGAATCACTGCAACCGAACACCCCAGAGCGGAATATATTCCAATTGGAGATGACTCCTCCTGCTCGGAGGCGACATCGACAATCTTAAGTTCTTCTTTGGGTAGAGCTGCCTCAATATTTTCCGTCGAGAGTGAGTTTGCCACCCTCAAGAACATCTCCCTGCTATCCTGGAAGAGGCTGTCGGGAGAATAAAAATAGAATGAGGCAATTCCACGGTCATAAAATTTCATTATGAGGAGGTTCTTTTTTGGGGCTTGGTTCGGTATGTTCACGTCGTTGACTATCGTGACAACTTTCTGTTCCGCATCGTAGGTGGGGGTGTTTGACTTGAGGTTCAAAATCAGATCGGATACCGGTGCGTATTGGGTTTTTCCGCCGAAGGTTGTCGCCAGGACGTTCAGAACCGAGTCCACCTGCTCGTTGGAAAAATTCCCGGCAGTGTCCACATCAAGTATGAGGTAGGTGCTGGTATAGAACGGTACCAGGTCATTGACGGTGAACGCTGCTTCGTAGTTCATCGTGGCGCGGTCCGCATGATTTCGATAGAGGAAGGCATCGACAGTATTGTAATCAAGTTGCGACCAGTTGTCAGGAATCTGAATGTGGAAATCTCCCTTGAGGCTGACATAACTCTTAGCCGAGATTCCAGGCGCAGCCAGAGAGGCAATCAAGATCGTCAGGAGGATCGTCGATAATATGTAGCGAGAATTCTTCACGGTTTACCGGCCCTACATTTTTTCCTGCGGATAGATGTCCAACTCAATCATCCACTTCTTAAGATGCGAGACCCGCTCTTTTTCACTGAGTGTGGACAGATCGAAAGGTCTCCCGCGGCCGTCGAGAATAATGCCGACAACACCGCCGTGAAGTTCGGTCTCGATGCGGTTGCCTTTGCCTGCGCCGCAATCAAATCCACGCTCCGGTTCAAGGATAGCCCGAGCCGTCTGCGGCAGGCCGTTTTCCTGAACACCAAGCTCAAGTTTTTTCATCTCAAGATGCTGCAGCGATCCGGTGACCGTGCCGCTGGGGAGCTCGATCGTGTATTTCATGATCGGACCCGGTTTTTTTGCCCTACCTGACGGTGCAACACAACTGCCGAGGTGAATGAGACAGTCTTTTTCAAACACTTCGGTAGCTGCTTCCGGCTGCACTTCGGTAAGAACACCAAGCTGCGGCATCATGAAGATAGAGTCAACCGCCAGACGGGTTACACCCTCGGGCAGGAAAGCGTCGATCATCATCAGAGCCGACTGCTGACGTCGCGGCGCATGCGAGAGCACACCACCGGAACCGATCAACATGTCCAGTGTCATCATATTTACGATCGTCGCGCCTGAAGAAGACTGCTCGAAAGCATCTGCAATCGTGCGTTGCTGTTGAACACCTTTGAGAACAGTCGCGAAATTCTTATGCTGAATAAATGCAAGCCGTAACGCTTCTTTGGCAACAGCCTGCTCAAAAATCAACTCTTCCATCGACTGGGGGATAGTCGTGGGGCGAATCATTTTGTTTTTGATTCGGTTACGAAGGTCGCGCTCATCCATCTCAAACGGAACCCAGCGCATAACCATCGGCAGCGTAGCCTCGGCGAACACATTAGAAATCGAATACGACATGCCAAGATTGGCCGAGACAGTGCGGTTGAATACCGGTGTTTTTTCATCCGGCCTGAAGACAGAGAAAACGTCGGTGGTAGCGCCGCCGATATCGACACCAACAGCCTCGATACCGTACTTCTCGGCAATCGTCTGAATAATCAAACCAACAGCACCCGGTGTGGGCATAATCGGAGCATCGGCCCACTCCATCAGCTTCTTGTAGCCGGGGGCCTGGGCCATGACGTGCTCCATGAAGAGCTCATGGATTTCTTCGCGGGCTGGGCCGAGGTTTTCGCGCTCAAGAACGGGGCGAAGATTGTCAACTGTCTTGAGGTCAACTTTGTCGGTCAGAGCCTCACTGACCGGTTCACGGGCACCGACATTACCGGCGTAAATTACCGGAAGTTTGTAGCTGGAGCCCAGGCGGGGGCGGGGGTCCGCCGCTGCGATCAGTTCGGCTATCTCCACAACGTGAGTGGTCGTACCGCCATCGATACCGCCTGAGAGGAGAATCATGTCGGGGCGAAGGTGACGAATTCGTTCAATTTGCTGATGTGGCAACCGTTTGTCGTTGGATGCGATAACATCCATCACAATCGCTCCGGCACCAAGGGCTGCTCGTTCAGCCGACTCGGCTGTCATTGAGCGCACCACTCCTGCTACCATCATTTGCAGGCCGCCACCGGCTGACGATGTCGAGATGTAAACATCGGTGCCAACCTTATCCTTGGCTGGTGATATAATGGTGCCGTTCTCATCAAGGAGCTTGCGGCCCGATAGTTCTTCAACCTCGGCCACAGCATTGAGAACGCCCATTGTAACATCTTCAAAAGGCGCTTCGACGGTCGTGGGGGCTTCGCCACGAACCATGAGGCGGTACTCGCCGTTGACGTGTTCGATTAGAATAGCTTTGGTCGTTGTCGAGCCACAGTCAGTGGCCAGAATGACTTTTACATTGTCAGACTTATCAAATTTTGCCATCAAAAGAACCTATGGTTTCCTGTCTTGTCTCAGTAGGTTACCCGGAATCTCCGGTAACAGTTTGCATTTCCACGGCCGTACAAAATCTCAGCCAATGAGTCGCCCAGTATAACTAATGTCCAGAATGTTGTAAAGGTCGTTTTTCGGGGAGATGTGAAGTTGCCGCGCGATTGTTACCAGCCCATTTATTGATACGCCGAAAATACGGGACTGGGCAGGCCACATTTTTCGCTTGACTTGGCCTGGGGCCAGTCATAGATTGCGGGCTGATATATTGGACCCGGAGTCAATTGCCAGTTTCGGACCCGCAGATTAAGCGTTTTGCGTTGTATTATCGTCCATTGGCTGGCTTTTTTGTTGCCGACGGTTCCTTTCACGATTGAAAAGGTATTGATTTGAATCCGATTCGTCTCAGCTTGCTCAACTTGCCATTGTCTCGGTGTTTTGTCAGGATCGCTATCTTTTCCATTTTTTTCGGTTTACTCTCAGTCATCTCTATTTCAGCCCAGCAGCCTGCTGACACTGTTAACGCAGTGCCGGACAGCCGGTTGGTTGATTTTACGCTTTCTCCTCCATTTGCTGTTTCAGCCGAGGATACGCCAAATGACGGCGGCGGATCAATTACGGTGATCTGGCAGCGCTCGGCCGATGATATCCCAAATGGCATCGTTACTGAGTACCGCGTGATGCGAAGCAACGCCGCCCAGCCTGAAGCTTTTGCAGAGGTGGGCGATGTGGCCGCGGGTGAGGCCGAACCTACCTACAGATATAACGATGGCAATGCCAGCGATGACGAACAATACTACTATAAGGTGGCGGCAGTCGCAATCTCTGGGGGTGATGCTGAAACAGCGCAAGAAGTTATCGCCGAATCGGATGTAACCGGTCCGGTTTCCTCTTCGCAGCAGTGGTTCGACTGGCGACGGATCAACGTCTTTGTGGGTACCATCCTCCTCTGCCTCTTCATCATCTACTATATAAACCAGGCCAAAGCGGGGAAGAAGCTCTTCATCCGCAAGATTGCCGGTCTTGACGCCGTTGACGAAGCGGTCGGTCGAGCAACCGAAATGGGCAAGAAAATATTCTATATACCCGGCACCCAGGATATGGACAATGTTCAGACTATTGCCGGAGTGACAATTCTGGGACGAGTCGCCGAATTGGCCGCTCAATATGAAACCTGGCTGGAAGTTCCGGTCGCTCGCTCGCTGGTTCTGGTGACGGCCAAGGAGATTGTCAAAGAGGCATACGCTAAAACGGGCCGTTCGGATGCCTTCCATGAGGATCAGGTACACTATCTTACCGACGACCAGTTT
>DAOUUR010000112.1 GCA_030668045.1 bacterium | reverse complement strand
CAGGTCGCTACGATAACATACTTATTGAGATTTGTCCCGAGTGCAAATCTGCTAAGCAGGTGCTCAAAATTCTGCTTCTGCAGATGCTTGTCGATATCGTCAATAAAGAGAAGCCCTTTCCCCAATTTGATCCATCGCGTGGGAATCTTAAGTTCTTCGAGGTTAACATCCGCCTGTCGCGGCTTAATGACCTTGCGCGGATTGTTCAGGCTTCGCAGACATTCATAAACGAGTCGTGTCTTGCCGGCGAGAGGATTACCAACAACAATCACGTTTTTTCCAGCCTCCAGAAGCGCCTTGAGTTCTTCATGTTGCGGGCGTGCGTAATAATAATCCTTGTAACCCCCATCAGGTTGACCACGCAGGTCCATTACTTCTTCCGGCTGTAGTTTGTTTGATTTCTTCCAGATAATCTCGTAACAGACTTTGAGTTTCTTCCGCCCCTGCCACCACGGGTAACCGAAGCCAGCGGCAGCAATGACGAGACCTACTAACCCAATCCAAGTCGCTGTCTCAATATCAAATGGCATACTAGACACTTCCCCTTTCCCTTTCGCCCAATATAGACAACCGTCTCTCCCGGCGCAACCGCTAACAGGGCAAACAATGCCTGTATTAAAACCGGCTATGCCTGCCCCAGTTGCTGGTCGACAGTCTTGGTAATGCCGGACTGGACATCCCCGGTATGTTTCGTCTCCGCATTCTCAATAAGCAGGACCCAGCACTCCTGCTCCGAATACACCCGATGCTCCACACCTTGAGGCACTATGAAAATTCCGCCTTCGTTCAGGGCGAACGGTTCCTCGTTTTCCAGAACCATCATAAGAGAACCCTTCACGATGTAGAAAAGTTCGTCCTCATTATCATGGGTGTGCCAGGGAACATCGTCACCCTTAACGCGCGTGATCTTGACATATACGTCGTTTACGGCGCCGATCACTTTCGGCGAAAAATAGCCCTCTACTTGAGCGAATAATTTCCGGATATCGGTCTCATCAGGTCGTAGTGGTCCTACCTTGCCCTTGCCATCTTTCATAATCCGGTCTCCCTTCTCCTCAGGCCGTACCGGCACGAGAGTCAGTGTGTAATATGGTGTGTCTTAACAATTATAGACAATTACTCCCATCCAGCGCAACCCCTAACCGGCCATGCCTGAGAAACAACCCGATTGACCACAGCAAGCTGCGTTATTATATTATCCATCAGTACCTCTAATCGACACTGGAGAATAGATGAAACCGAAAAAAGTTAAAGCGGCGCGCGGACTCAAGCTCTCCTGCAAAGGATGGCATCAGGAAGCCGCCCTTAGAATGCTCAATAACAATCTTGATCCCGAAGTTGCCGAAAAACCCGATGAGTTAATCGTCTATGGCGGCACCGGCAAAGCAGCCCGCAACTGGGAGAGTTATGCTGCCATTGTTAAGTCTTTAAAGGCGCTGAAGAATGACGAGACGCTGCTGGTACAGTCGGGTAAACCGGTGGGGATATTCAGGACGCATGAACATTCTCCGCGGGTGTTGATTGCCAACTCGCATCTGGTACCGGCGTGGGCGACATGGGAGAAGTTCCGCGAGTATGAAAAGCTCGGCCTGACTATGTACGGCCGGATGACCGCCGGCAGCTGGATTTATATCGGCACGCAGGGAATCATCCAGGGTACATACGAAACGTTTGCCGCTATCGGTGAGAAACATTTTGGCGGTGATCTTTCCGACCGATGGATCCTCACCGGCGGGATGGGTGGTATGGGCGGGGCGCAACCATTGGCCGGAACGATGGCCGGAGCCTCGGTGCTATGTGTTGAGGTCGACGAATCCCGGATCAACCGCCGCGTCAAACAGGGGTTCTGTGATGTCAAAGTCAAGACCCTCGACCGGGCGATCCAGTTGATCAAAGAGCATACCAAGAAACGCGAACCGATATCAATCGGTCTGATCGGTAACTGTGCTGAGATATCCCCGGAGATTTTCCGGCGTGGTATCGTCCCCGATGTTGTCACCGATCAAACCTCGGCCCATGACGAACTGCACGGCTACATACCAGAAGGTCTGACGATGATCGAAGCGAAACGCTTGCGCAAGAAAGATGCGCAAGGGTACATCGAACGATCGTTCAAATCGATGGCGCGACAGTGTGGAGCGATGCTGAAATTCCAGAAGGCGGGTGCGGTTGTTTTTGACTACGGTAACAATCTGCGCGGTCAGGCAGAAACCGGCGGGTTGAAAAACGCTTTTGATTATCCCGGATTCGTCCCGGCCTACATCCGGCCTCTCTTTTGCGAGGGAAAAGGCCCGTTCCGGTGGGCGGCATTGTCGGGCGATCCAAAAGACATCCACACCACCGACCAGATCATATATGACAATTTTGCCCATAACAAGTCGCTGATACGTTGGATCAAGCTGGCTTCGGAGAAAATAGCCTTCCAGGGGTTACCATCGCGTATCTGCTGGCTAGGTTACGGTGAGCGGGCGAAGTTCGGCGATATCATCAACACCTACATCAAGAAGGGCAAGATTTCCGGGCCGGTGGTGATCGGACGTGACCATCTCGACTGCGGAAGCGTCGCTTCTCCTAATCGCGAAACAGAGGGCATGCTCGATGGCTCCGATGCTATCGCCGACTGGCCGCTTCTCAACGGTATGCTGAATGCAATCTCAGGTGCAAGCTGGGTGTCGATACATCATGGCGGCGGGGTGGGGATCGGTAATTCGATCCATGCCGGAATGGTTGTGTTGGCCGATGGTTCCAAAGAGATGGGCGAGCGTCTCAACCGTGTCCTGACCAACGACCCCGGCACCGGTATTATGCGGCACGCCGATGCCGGTTACGAAGACGCCCGCAAGTTTGCCAAAAAACACAAAGTGAAGATTCCGATGAAGGGTTAGCGGGAGCCGGGCAGTCCGATTCACGCCGCCGAACGAGTGAACGCCAATCGCACAAAAGAATACAGACTCCTTTTCCTCGGAGCGGTGGTCGTCTATATCATTTGTCACCTGTACTACATCAATGCTCCACCGAACGGATACCACCACTGGCGCGAATCTGACACAACATCCATCATCGCTAACTATTATTATGAGGACATGTCCTTCCTGGAGCCACGCGTCAATGAGCGCGGCAATACGTCCGGTATAACCGGAACGGAATTTCCTGTCTATCATTATTTGTCAGCGCTGCTGTTCCAGGTCTTCGGTTTTAGTCACGCCATCCCAAGACTGCTGACGCTATTGGCTGGATGTATCGGTCTCTGGTTGATCTTTCGGATTGTCAGCCTTCTATCGGGTCCGGGGCCAGCCACTTTTGCCGCTATCATCTTGGCCTTTACTCCACTTTTCTTCTTCTACTCATTCAAGATCATGCCTGACATATGGATGTTGACGCTGCTGTTGGGCTCCGTCTACTACTACCTGAAATTCCTTGAATGTAATCGCCCTCATCAATGGGTAGGTTCGGCCATACTCCTGATCATCTCTGCTACAATCAAGCCACTTGGCCTGATGATCTACCTCCCGTTTTTCTATTTCTGGTGGACGAAAGAAAAACGGAACCGGAGAGGTTTGCTGCGACTCGCCTGCTATTTCGTGTTGTCCTTTGCACTGACGCTGGGATGGTTTCTGCATGCACGCCAGATGGCCGAAGTACACGGAACAACGGCATTCTACATGGGACATATGCTGGGGGACTATTCGCTCCTTACTCAGGTGATCTTCTACAAAAAACTTCTACTGCAATGGCCGTGGGAACTCTGGATCGGGTGGCACTTTCTCCCGGTGTTTGTGATCGGTCTGTGGACCGGCTTGAAAACGAAGCGGCTCGGTCCTTACCTGATGTGGATACTAGCGGCATATCTTCTCTTCACCCAGGTGGCGGCCCACGCCTGCAGTCATGATTATTACACACTGGTAATTGTTCCTCCGGTCGCAGCAATTACGGGGCACGGTCTCTACAGACTGTACACTGACGGCCGGATATACAGGGCGATTGCAATCGGACTTGTCATCCTTGCGCCCATTGGCGCCTACATCCGAGTAGGCAGCCGTCTGGGTGAGACTGAAACCTACTACCAGGTGCGAGCCGATGTCGACCGTGTCATTCCTCCCGATGCCCTGGTCATGGTGCGCGATAACACTAACGCCATTCGTCTTTACCAGCTCAATCGCAAAGGGTGGCCACTACTTAGGGGCGCCACGCTGGCAACGGTTGAGAAGTATGTCCAACTGGGCGGCAAATACATCGTGCTGGACCAGCCGATAGAGGAATACCTGGACTCGCTCGAACACTACTTCGAAGACACCGCGAAGGCAATCGGTCCGTTGTATTGCTACAAACTGAAAGAATGAATTTGATATGTTCACCCTGAGTCCTATATTCGCCGTATGACTACCGAGAAGAAAACAACCCTCCTTATCAAGAACATAGGTCAGCTTGTAACTATGGCCGGTCCGGTGCCACGACTGGGCGATGCCATGAATAATCTCGGCCTGATTGAGAACGGCGGCGTTGCCATTACCGGAAGTGAAATCCTGGCGGTTGGCAAATCCGAAGAGATTGAAGGTCGCGCCGTTCTGGCGGAGGGGTGTAAGGTAATTGATGTCGACGGTGCGGTCGTGATGCCCGGTCTGATTGATCCGCACACTCATCCGGTTTTCTCTATGACGCGCGAAAACGAATTTGAGATGCGGACTCTCGGTAAGACCTACATGGAAATCGCCGAGGCTGGCGGTGGTATTCGAGCCTCGGTGCGTGACCTGAGAGAATCATCTACCGACCTCCTGACCAACCGAACCCTCAAACGTCTTGATCGCCTGCTGCAACACGGCGTAACAACCTGCGAAGCGAAATCAGGGTACGGCCTCTCGACCGAATCGGAACTTCGGCAACTTGAGATTATCAGCGATCTTGATGAGAAACAACCGATTGACCTTGTCCCCACTTTCCTTGGTGCTCACGAAGTCCCGGATGAATATCGGTCGAAACGAAACGAATATGTAGAACTGGTTATAAACGAAATGATCCCGGCCGTCACCGAGAGAAAGCTGGCCCAATTCTCAGATATCTTCTGCGAGGAAGGTGTCTTTGATATCGAGCAATCACGGAGAATCCAGCAGGCGGCCAAAGATTCGGGACTCAAACTGAAATTTCATGCCGACGAACTAAAATCTACCGGTGGCGCCGAGCTGGCTGCTTCGATGGGAGCGGTGTCCGCCGACCACCTGGTCTATGTCTCCGATACCGGAATCAGCGCCATGGCAAATTCAGGGACGGTAGCGGTCCTGCTACCCGGAACAACATTCGCTCTTCGCGGCAATCAGTACGCACCGGCTCGAAAAATGATCGAAAGAGGCGTGACTGTGGCGCTCTCCACCGACTGTAACCCAGGCTCAAGCTGCACCGAATCAACGTCGCTGATAATCTCGCTGGCTGCTCTTCAAATGCGGCTGACTGCTGCTGAAGCTATCTCTGCGGTCACCGTCAATGCGGCCTGTGCCATTGATCAGGGTGGAAAAATCGGACAGTTGGGTCAGGGCCTGCCCGCCGATCTCACTATCTGGGATATGGCGGATTATCGAGAATTACCGTATCATTACGGTGTCAATCTGGTAACCGGTGTGATCAAGAAGGGAAAAATTGTAATCGGCACTTTCTGAGGCTGGAACGATGGAGTGCTTAACGGGTTAAAAGTATGATGGTACGATCTCTGTGGCTGGCTGTTATTTTCCCGATTCTGATCGGATGTGGCGTATATACGTTTAATCCCCGGGGGAAGTCGGATATCGCGGCGATTGCGATTGAGCGGTTTGACAACCAGTCGGCGGAGTACGGTCTTGCCGATCAGATGACGGATCTGGTAATTGATGCTTTTATTGCCGATGGCAACATGAAAATTGTCAGCTCCGACAAAGCCGACGCGGTGCTCATCGGTTCGCTGGTTTCTTACGACCGCCGACCCTATACCTATGATCAGAACGATCAGATTCAGGAATACCAGGTGGTGATGGTTTTTGATATCACTCTGAAAAAACCATCCGATGATTCGGAAATATGGAAAGAGAGAATGAGTCAAACCGGTCTCTACGATGTTCTGGAGGAAACCGAAGAGGATGCTCAGAACAAGGCGGTCGGTTATCTCGTGGAGTCAATACTGAACAAGACAACCAGGAGTTGGTAGCCCCGATCGCAACGTCGCGGTCCAAATAAAACAGACTGAGGAAATAATGATGAAACTTCGTACGATTCTACAAGTAGCCATTCTGATAGTTGTCACTACGATGATCCTCCCGCAGACAACCTTCGCGGCAGAGATCAACAAGGACGCCGGAACCAGCGCTTTTCCCTTCCTGAAAATCAATGTTGGTGCGCGGGCGGTTGCGATGGGTGGCGCTTTTACCGGACTGGCCGATGATGAATCGTCGCTCTACTACAACCCGGCGGGGATTATCTCTTTTGAAGAGGACCGTTATGTCCTCGGCTATCTCAACTATTTCGAGGATATTCAAAGCGGCTTTGTCGGCTACATCAAACGTTTCGGAGACCGTCGCGGACCACCAACCAGTTGTCTCGGATTGCAGCTTGATTATCTAAGCTACGGTGATTTTACAGAGACCGACCGATTCGGAAACACTCTGGGAGAATTCAGCGGCGGCGACCTGCTGATAGCTGTCACTTATGCCCGTCGCCTGCGGGAAGAACTTTCGCTCGGTATTACCGGCAAGTTTATCTATGAGAAAGTGCACGACTACTCTGCGACTGGCCTGGCTCTGGATTTGGGCCTGAAGCGAACTTTTAGTCGTGGCCGCAATTCGGTCGGACTGATGGTACAGAATCTCGGTACACAGCTCTCAGCCCTGGGCGAAGAAAAATACAGCCTGCCGCTCACTCTTCGGGCGGGTGTCTCGATCCAACCTCGTGGTTTGCCATTAGTGCTGACATCGGATCTGATAGTACCGGCCGACAACGATATTGATTTTGCAATCGGCGGTGAGTATTTCCATTTCAAACCGCTGTATATCAGGCTCGGATGGAACAGTTTTGGCTCCAACTACCGCGCCGCTGATTCGGAAGATAAGTGGGCCGGTCTCTCATTCGGCACCGGTTTCGATATCAAGGAAAGATGGCATCTATCGTATTCATATTCGCCCGCCGCCGATCTGGGAGGCAGCCACCGCATCACAATCTCAGGGAAAGCTGGTCGATGATAGCCCGATTGTTAAATCGATTAATCGTTATGCTATTGGTCGCGCTGTTTGTTCTTGCGACCGGATGTTCCGACTCCGATGGTCCCAATCCGAGAAAGACGGTGATCGCTATGTT
>DAOUUR010000324.1 GCA_030668045.1 bacterium | reverse complement strand
CTCAGGTGAAGTGAGGTATCGCGACATGGTCGAACCGGCTATCGAAGAGATCGCAGCGATTGGCGCTGGGGCCATGCCAATTCTCATAGACAAGTTTGCGTCAAAAAGTCCGCGGGAACGTCATACTGTCCGGAAGATCATTCAGAAAATTGGCGCACCGGCGATTCCTGATCTGGTGACGGCCCTGACCCATCCCGACTGGCATATAGTCAACCGATGTTGCTGGGCTTTGGCTGATGTCGGCGATAGCACGGTGGTGGAGCCGTTGCAAAAAGTTTCGGATCACGGGCGCTGGATGGTGCGGAGCCAGGCTGTGACGACTCTGGGGAAAATTGGTGTGGGCGGCGCAGAGCAGACAGTACAGCAGGCGCTTGACGACTCGGTGGGACTTGTCCGTAAATCGGCGGCGGTGGCTATAGGAAGACTGAGTCTTGCAGAAGCAATCCCGGAGTTGGTTCATGTTCTCGGGGACGATTTCTATGGCGCCCGGATGGCATCGATGGAAGCGCTCCTCAAACTTGATTCAAGCGTCGTGACAACAACACTGGCTGACTCACTCAATTCCGACAATGATTTCGTGGGAGATCTCGGCTGTCGTGTCCTTGGCGAACTGGCTTCCGACGAAGCGATGGACCTTCTGCTCGCCCAGACTGAAAGCCCTGATCCCGACCGGCGCGCTCATGCCGCCGTTGCGTTATTCAAAGCTGACCCCGAAGACCTGTGTGGGTGGCGGGACGCGATCATCGAGGCTGAGACAGATCGTTTAACCCGACTTAAGATCGAATCAGTTCTGCGTTCGACAGAATGAAAAAGGGGAAGCTTACAGACAAGCTAAACCGCTTCCACGATCAGGTGGCCGGTCCCAAACCTGTGGCCCGCGAAAACAAACTTCCCGAGTCGTATCTCAAGTTAGCCGAAAAACTCGGCGGCTGTATCCTCTCCAATCACGCTGGTTCGTACTGTCTGGTGAAGAAACAGTATCCGTTGACGTACCATCACGGCAGTATGCAACTGGCCGATGTTGTCGCCAATTCCCAACTACCGTTGGCAGCTTCCCGTCTGCCGTTGGCAGATTTCCGTGTCAAAGATGACCCCGGCTCGGTTTCCTCCCAGTCGCTTCTGTTTCTGGATACCGAGACGACCGGTTTGGGTGGGGCCGGTGCGGTGGCGTTTTTGATTGGCGTTGGTTCTATCAACAGCGATGGTTTTGAAATCCGTCAGTACCTGATTCCCGATTACTCCGATGAAGCGGCGATGCTGGAGGCTTTGCTGGAAGAGTTTTCAACCGAGAAGACATTGGTGACCTACAACGGGGCAGCGTTCGATCTGCCGCTTGTTCTCGACCGGATGATTATCAACCGGGTTGGACGTCGGATTGATTCAGCCGATCATGTTGATCTGCTACATCCGACCAGAAGACTCTACCGACGCCGTCTGGCCGATTGTACGCTGGTCAATGTCGAGCGTGAATTACTGAGTTTCTATCGCCACGACGATATCCCCGGCTATCTGATTCCATCGGTCTACTTCGATTGGCTCTCGGAACGACGTACCGAATTGCTCTCCGATGTTATGGAGCACAACCGGCTTGATATTATATCGATGCTGTTTCTGATACGAATACTTGCTGAGGTGTATGTTTCTGAAGGTCGCAGTCTGGAGCATATCGATGATCTCCATTCGCTCTCACGCCTGTTCGGTCGCCATAAGGACAACCGTAAGGTGACGGCGTTGTATGATCGGATCGACAGTATGGGCGGGAGCAATCTTGAGGAGGATGTCGTTTATTATCACTCTATCGCTTTCCGGCGGACCGGTGATTTCGACAGGGCTGTGGAGCTTTGGGAGCGGCTGGCCGAATCACAGTCCAGGTACGGCTTTTTAGCCAATATCGAACTGGCCAAACATTTTGAGCATCGCGTTAGGGCACCTGAGAAGGCCCTGGCCTGTGCCGCCCGTGCTGCCCAGGCGACCGGCGTATCCCCTTCGCAGAGGCGGCTTCTCGATGCTCGGCTCGATCGGTTGAAGCAAAAACAACAGCGGAGTTAATCTCTCCATTATTAGCATCTCAAGTCTCAACCCGACCGAAATCCGACCGATACTAATGATATGTCATTGCACTCAGATCTATACAACAAGATCCTTGACGATCACAAGGAACTATCCTCGCTGCCTCAGACTCTTTCCGAGGTAATTCGCGTTGTTCGGGACGAACAAGCCTCGACCCAGCAACTGGCCGATGTCATCATGAGAGACCCGGGACTGACCGCGAAAATACTTCAAATAGTCAATTCCCCGATCTATGGTGCCGGCCGCGAGATTACGACTGTCAGTCAGGCCGTGATGACAATGGGTTTCCGTGCTGTCTCGGCTCTGGCGCTCTCAACATCGATTTACCACATGACCGGCGATTGGGACCTGACTATCGACCGCACGACTTTCTGGCGGCACTCGCTGGAGGTAGCAATTGGTGCGCGCATGATCGCTCAGGAAATCGGTTACCCCAGCCCCGAAGAAGCGTTCATTGTCGGTCTGCTCCATGATATCGGCATCCTGGTTCTGGAGAAATCATTTCCCGAGAAATTTGATCGGATATGGAAACAAACATCGTCAGGCGAAAAGTTGCACGAGTTGGAAGATCAGACCTGGGGTACCAATCACGCTCGCGTTGGCCAGTTCCTTCTGGAGCAGTGGAACCTGCCGACCGTTCTCTGTGATGCTGTTGGCCATCACCATCTTGATTTTGTCCCGACCAGCGATGAGCCGGAATTGCGTTTGACGCGAATTGTCGTCCTTTCAAATTTGATCTCCAGATTTACGATCACCAAAGTACCAGCCGACCTCGCCTGCGACAGAGATCATCGCGAGAGCCTGTGCACCAGTCTGGGGTTGGAGACCGCTTCTCTAAGATCGATCCAGGAAAAACTGCTGGCCCAGACGGTTGAAGAAGCTCGCTTTCTTGAGATTGATATCGGTTCGCCGCAGGATATCCTCCTTGAGGCTAACCGGATGATCTATCAACAGTACGCAACGGTCGAAAGCCTGCTGAGCGAAAAACAGGAGTTGCAGCAGGAGGTCAGCCGTACCAAGATGGAGAAGGCGGCGCTGGAGACGCTCAAGACGATCTCGGCCACATTCAACCACTATATCAATAATGCTGCCGCGACAATTTTGGGACGAGCCCAGTTGGTGCAGGTTGGTCTCAAGAATAGCGAAATTACCGACAAGAAGGGTTCTGTCGCATTGGCAATGGATGTTATCATCCGAGGCGTCGACACTATCGGAACAGTCATGGATGAACTGAAGAACCTCTCCGATTTCAAGACCACCGTTTACCACGACGATACTTACATCATCGATATTGAAAACAAGATAAAGAAACAACTCGAGAACCTGCGCGAATCAACAGTCCCGGTTCCTTGATTTCCCCCAGACAAGTTTGTTGTCAGTCAGCCTAGTGCGCGCGTTCTATGGTAATGTCACTCTGCTTACCGGTGACATTCAGAACGTGGAGAGCTCTTCCCAGCGAGAGTTCGAGTTCTTTGGTTCGACCGCTTGCATGAGATTCTGTATCATCGTAAAGATTGATGATAGTTCCGCCCGAAGTTTCCGCCAGAAGATGCAGATCGGAATCGGGGGAGACGGTCAGAATGAT
>DAOUUR010000205.1 GCA_030668045.1 bacterium | reverse complement strand
GTATCGCTTTAGCGTTACGCCATAATCGCTCCCACAACAACACGTTCGAGCGAGCGCATGCTGTGTTCGAGTGTGGCTATGTCAAAAAAAGAGCCACCGAGCGGAGTCGAACCGCTGACCTACTGATTACGAATCAGTTGCTCTACCAACTGAGCTACGGTGGCCTTATCCATCTTCATTTCCTCAAACGAGTCAGGAATGTATCAGATTTGCCCTGATCTGTCAAGGACGAGAATATCTCTTTACTTCCCTGCCCTCAGCCGTGTATAATCAGAAATCACGTGCCGTTGTCGATATAGGTCGGTAGAGAGCGACCTTGCCTGAACCGGGAATTGAACATTAACCTGCATGTTATAACATACGATCATCCCCACCGCAAGACTCAGGACTTGTTGTATCGTCTGGCCCTGGCCGAAATCAAACCATCGGTTCTGGCGCTGGACTGGATAGAGCGCAAGACCCACAAACCGCTATTTGAGGTCAAAATGGTCGCCACCGATATAATGCCGGAGACGATCTGTGAAACGTTGGGATTGGAGTTCATAAGAGTTGGTTCTATCGACGACAATTTCCTGCCGGTTGAGAACAGCGTCGTTTTGATTGCCGGAGCGGGAATCCTGCCTGAGAAGTTCGTTACCAAAAACAAGGTCATCAATTCTCATTGCGGCTGGCTCCCGGCGGTAAAAGGCCTCGATGCCCTCAAATGGGCTATCTATGACTACCAGCCAATCGGAGTAACAACCCATATCGTTGATCCTCAGATCGATTGTGGCCAGTTGATCGACCGTCGCCCCGTCCCCCTTTTCCCCACCGACGACCTCTTCAGCATCGCCGTTCGCCAGTATGAATTGGAGATAAAGATGTTAGTCGATTCTGCGGTCAGCAAGGGCTGGGAATCTGCCTCCGAGTTTGAGTCCGATGATTCCCCGGCTCATCGCCGCATGTCCCACGTCAAGGAACTCCAGATGGTCAAGCGGCTGGATGCCCGTCTACGAGACCTGGAAGACTGCTAAGTAAGCATCTATCTCGTCGTTGCCAGTAAGCCGGGCGACTCTCCCGAACTGATCCACCTCGACAGGTGTCACTAACACACCAACGGCTGTGAACTATCGACACCAAACCGGTGTTCCAATTAGAAACAGCTTCAATGTTCCCCCGGGTCGATGTCAACTGGCCTGATCGTGAACAAGCTTGACTGTAATCGTGCATGAAAAGGCTCAAAACCTAAAGCTATGAGCGAACGAACCGAAAATCAGTTTATGCCTTTCGAAGTAAAAGACTGCGCGCTAATCACCCGAATGGCGGGGCTGGGGACGGCCATAAACCTGCGTGAGCTACGCGAGCGAGTGGCGGATATGCCGGTGGACTGTCTCTTCCATCATTTCTGCGAGACACAGGTACGTCCGGCTTTCGATGACCCGGAATTCTCCAATGACTTTGCCGTCTGGTCGGCCCGAAGCCTCCGTGATCGGGTGCTTGCCGAACGTCTCGGCGTCATCAATCCGTACACCTATTGCGACCTTGAAGTCATTCGCGAACTGGTGCTTGAAATCCTCGACGAGCGTATCAGTGAACTGGCTCACTTTCCGTCGGTACAGCGTGGCGAAGAGTTTCTATTCATGTCCGCAACGACGGTTGTATTCAGCACCGGCATTTTGTTATCTTCTCCCGACGATTTTTTCAGACAGTTGCCACACATCAGCCACAGCTCAATTTACTACCACTTTGTCGAGGCGCGCCGTCGGACAGAACACGCTGGCGATGATTTCTCTACCTGGCTGACTGAATACGGAAGCATGTTTCAGGATGTTGTCGATACCCTCAGTCGAATAGATTTCTACTATCTCAGCCTGCCACTCCTGCACGATACGATTATCCGCGAAGTCGGTGGCATTGCCGTGAAGGTGGGTCATGAATAGCCGCACACTGAGTGAATACAGGAGAGTGGTCGGGCAACCTCCGATCTCGCAGTTGCAGCAGTTAGCACGTTCCCTTGAAGGAGCGACGGTCGTTCATGTCAACTCTACCCGTGAAGGTGGCGGCGTAGCGGAGATTCTCAATTGGAAAGTTCCGCTCATGAACGAGCTGGGCCTGATTGCCTCATGGGAGGTGATCGAAGGCAACGACGATTTTTTCCACACGACCAAAGCATTCCATAACGGTCTGCAGGGCAACTCGGTTCCTCTGACCAAACCGATGATTGAAGCATACGAGAGCGTTGTGGCTAAGAACGCCGAAAGGCTCCGCCCTCTTCTCGAACAAGCCGATTTTGTTTTTATTCACGATCCGCAACCAGCTTTCCTTATCAACCTCTGCCCCAATCGTCGCGGTAAATGGTTCTGGCGATGCCACATCGACGCCAGCCGTCCCAATCGCAGAATATGGAGCTACCTCCGCTCGATTGTAAATCAGTACGATGCCTCGATATTTTCGATGCCAGCCTTTACTCAACGTCTCGATCACCCACAGTTTCTGATCGCACCGAGTATTGATCCCCTCAGTGACAAGAACTGCGAACTCTCCAGCCGAGAGATCGACTCTGTCCTCGGACGGTTCAACATTTCCGATGAAATCCCGCTGTTGACTCAGGTATCTCGATTCGACCGCTTCAAAGACCCGGTTGGTGTGATCGAAGCCTTCAATATGCTCAACGGTTCGGTCGATGCACAACTGGTGCTGGCGGGTGGTGGCGCCACTGATGATCCGGAAGGGGCTGCCGTTTTCGAAGAAGTCCAGGAGGCTGCCGCTGGCAACCGTCGCATTCACCTGCTGATGCTTCCAGCCGATGCGCATCGAACTATCAATGCCCTGCAACGGGCCTCGACTATCGTTATCCAGAAGTCTCTGCAAGAGGGGTTCGGACTCACCGTCACCGAGGCGATGTGGAAAGGCAAGCCGGTTATTGGCGGCAATGTCGGCGGTATCTGCTTGCAGGTCCACAACCACCACACCGGTTTTCTGGTTGATACGCCCGAAGGAGCTGCTCTGCGAATCCGCCAACTACTCAACCAACCAGACCGCATCGAGGAAATGGGCATCACGGCCCGCCGTTTTGTTGCCGAGAATTTCCTTTTGACACGACACCTGCGAGAGTATCTTACTTTAATGTTGGGAGTGAGACGCGGAATTGAGAATAATCTCATCGCAGTCTGACCGTACTCCATGCAGACAATCGACACCGATTTCAACCTGGACGCCTTCCTGCAAACCGTACCTGAGGCACCCGCCAGGATTCTAATGCTTGACTACGATGGCACTCTGGCACCGTTTCGGGCGGAGCGTCACCTGGCTGTCCCTTACCCCGGCGTACGCGATCTCCTCAATGACATACTCTCGGTCAAACGCACGCGACTGGTGATCGTGAGTGGCCGCTCAATCCGCGACTTGATCTCTCTGCTTGGGCTGGCCAAACTACCCGAACTGTATGGATCACACGGCGCTGAATATCTCGCGGTCGATCGGAAATACCATCGGCGCGAACTCTCAGCGGTGGTCGCCGAGGGTCTCCTTCAGGTTGCAGAATGGGCACAGAAAAATGATCTGGCCGGAATCATCGAAAAAAAACCGTACGGATTCGCCTTTCATTGGCGTGGCCTGAGCCGTACCAGAATCTCCAATATCGAAAAAAACGTCTGCAATCACTGGGAGAGCAAAGCATCCAAATTTGGACTCGAACTCCACCAATTCGATGGCGGTGTTGAACTCCGACCCGAAGGCATAGACAAGGGCGAGGTGGTCAATCGTGTTCTTGCCGATGCTGCAGAAGGCGCTGTGGTGGCCTACCTCGGCGATGATCTCACTGATGAAGACGCATTCCGTGCTATAAGGGGACGCGGAGTATCGGTCCTTGTTTGCGAAACCGACCGGGAAACATCGGCCAATGTGCGCATAACGCCACCGGTCCAATTACTGAACTTTCTGCGGAGATGGGTTTGAAACACCTCAAAATAAAACTTGATTGCGGATCACGAACTCGACATACTATTATTAGATGCGTGACCTCAAACCGTTGCGTATCACGTCTGGTAAAGGATCAGGAGTCATAATGTCGCATGTGGCAAAAAAACTGCTGATCGTTTCCAACCGCCTTCCGGTGGTGATATCAAAACAGAAAGACAACTGGCGCTTATTCCCCGGAACCGGTGGACTGGTAACGGCGCTTAGCCCGCTCATGAAAAAGAGCGGTGGTACCTGGGTCGGTTGGCCCGGATGCGACACCACGGTACCATCGGTACCATTGATAAAAGAGTATGCCTCCAAACTTGAGTTCGACCTGCACGCAGTACGGCTCTCCTCTGAAGAGATTGATCAGTACTATCGCGGATTTGCCAACGAAACAATCTGGCCACTGTTTCACGACTTGCTCGGCCACTGTAAATTCAGTACGGAGCACTGGGACGCATACGTAGCGGTCAACGAACGTTTCGCCGAAGAAGCGCTGCGAGTAATGGAGCCGGCCAGTTTCGTCTGGGTGCATGATTATCAACTACTGTTGGTCGGCCACTTCTTGAGACGCCAACTTAAGCGCAGGCAATTGAATTTCTTTCTGCATGTTCCGTTTCCCGCTCGTGATCTGTTTCTCCGCCTGCCATGGAGACAGGAAATCATCAGCGCGATGCTCGACTACGATCATATCGGCTTCCAGACAATCAACGACCGCCGCAATTTCATCCAGTGTGTCAAGACGCTCATTCCCGATGCCGTTATCAAAATCTTCCGACGGTTGTCGTATATCACCTTCGGTGATCGCAGGATCGAGTTGGGACACTATCCCATCAGTATCGATTTCGACGAGTTCAACGAGATGGCCCAGTCCAAGGAAGTAGCTGACTCCGCCTGGTATATCCACGAGAAACATGGCAGCCAGACGATTGTCCTCGGACTCGACCGCCTTGACTACACCAAAGGGATGCCGGAACGTTTTCTTGCCTTCGAACGAATGCTTGAGAAATACCCCGACCTCCACGAAAAAGTATCGCTGGTGCAGATTGTTGTTCCCAGTCGGATGGATGTGAAAGGCTACCGCGATCTCAAAGAACAGCTCGATCAACTGGTAGGTCGCATCAACGCTCGATTCTCAAAAAATGGCTGGGTGCCAATCCACTACATGTTCCGCCATCTCGACCGACTCCAGCTTCTAGCCTGGTATCAGGCAAGTGAGATTGCGTTGGTGACGCCTCTTCGCGACGGCATGAATCTGGTAGCCAAAGAATACTGCGCCAGCTCAACTAACAACAATGGCGTACTGATCCTTTCCGAATTTGCTGGCGCGGCCCCTCAACTCTCCAAGGGCGCTCTGATGGTCAACCCATACGATGTTGAAGGCACCGCCGATGCTATCTACGCTGCCTATATCATGGAGCCAGCCGAGCGCGAGAGG
>DAOUUR010000252.1 GCA_030668045.1 bacterium | reverse complement strand
TGGCGGACAACTACAGTGGCGCGGCTGGCTACTATGGCGCTTTCTGTATCTCCTGCCATGCTGGTACGGCTCCGACGAACTCCATGACCGGTTACGGCGGCATTGCCCCGACCGGCGGGAAGATCTTCGACTACACTGAGAGCGGCTATGACGGTGTGGTTGATTTCCATCCGACCACCACACTGGCAGCTGACGGTACCGCAACTCCGGTTGGCGGTTGCAACAAGTGCCACATTGTGCACGACGCGACTATTGTCACGCCGGTGAAGTACATCCTCGATGAGGACAACACCAACTCTGCCTACTGCGTAAGCTGCCATGCTCTGGCTGGCGCTCCTACGGTTGGTAGCAATACTCACTACACCGGAACGACTCACAGCGCCGCGATGAACAACGGTCTTAACCCGGCCCTGCCTTGGTCTGACGAGCTTGATGACGACGGCAACGCTGACGGTGTTGACTGGTCGAGTGGTACTGGTGACATGATGATTTGTGAAACCTGTCACTCGGTTCACCGTGGGTGTGAAACGCAGGCAAACGGCGGAGCCTGGGCGCTTCGTGACAACTACGACCAGAATGTCGGTCTTTGCAGCGCTTGTCACACGACGAACTAAGAATAGTGTAAAGTTAACTAACAGACTGTAGTTTTTGTCTGTAAATTAGAGCAGAGTCCGGGCACCTTAGCCCGACTCTGCCTTTTTTATTGGATGACCCATGAATGTACTGGTATTTCTTCTTATGATGACCTTAGTGACCGACACCAGAGAAGTATCAAGCGAGCAGTATCTGGAGATTCTCGCGCCGGGAGAACATGTCAGTACATCAATTGACCATCTTTTCATAATTGGTCGGACAGACGCACCGATAGTAGAAATATACTTAGACGGTAAGAAGATCGCCGATCTGATTGTAAAGAAGTCGACCTTTCACTATAAGATCACCTACGGCTGGGGGCTAAATGAGATTTCAATCACTCCAGTATACAGCAGTCAGGGTTCCAGCGCGGAGATGACAGTCACGATTGAGATACTGTATGGTCCCCGGATCAAGCGCCAGTACCGCGGATTATACCCAACCTACTTTTTCCATAACCATGAGAACCGCGATGACTGCGGTCCCTGCCACGAATATACTTATAGCGATCTCAGCAAAGCCGACCGCGATGCCGACTGCCTGGAGTGCCATCGCGATTTTGAGGATATCTTCCTCGACCACACGGAAGTAAAAAACCAAACCTGCAATGATTGCCATCGCCACGGTGCGAATCTTCCAAATATCGGAACGGGCGAAGATTATGCCGCCAATCCCTGTTTCAGTTGTCACAAAGACAAACTCGGGATGTTTGATAAGGACTTTCTCCACGGACCGGTAGCCGGTGGAACATGCACAATTTGCCACAATCCCCACGGCTCCGAGTATGAAATGAACCTGGTTCAGCCGGTTCAACTGCTCTGTACGGAATGCCATGATATTGATGACGAACTCGTGTTACCGTATCTGCACAGACCGTTTGCACTGGGTTACTGCTCCAAATGCCATGACGCCCACTCCGGTAGCGACTCGTGGGTCCTGACCAAAAATTCTGAAGAACTCTGTCTGACGTGTCACGAAGAAGAGGGATCGCTGGCAATGCACCAGCACCCCTATAATGTAGAACCAAAGAATAGACTTAGAACGGACTTGCAGCTTAGCACTCGCGGCCGGCTTGAATGTATATCGTGCCATCACCCGCATTCCGGCTCTACCGCCCACCTCCTGAGGACCAGCCAGAAGTTTACTTGCATAGGATGCCACGACGACAAATGAAGACGAATTGGCTGACATACGTTCTGGTTATACCGACACTGATTGCTGTGGTTGGATGCGGTGGACCGCCTCGCATCGAGGAGAAACTGCAGTGGCCGCCACCGCCGAATGATCCAAAGATCGAGCATGTCAGAACGGTTTACAGCTCTCACGACCTACGGCGAAGCTTCTGGGGAAGCGTAAAAGATTTTCTATTCGGTCGTTCCACCACACACGCTATCGCCAAACCATATGGTCTGGCGTACGATGGCAAGTCAAAGCTCTACATTGCCGATACCGGCAAACGCGGCATTGTTGTCTATGACTTCGCTGCCGGAAAATCAGAGTACTTCAACTCACTTGGACCCCACGGAAAATTGATCTCGCCGGTTTATGTGGCGCTGGATCGTAATGGCAATATCCTTGTTTCCGACTCGGAACTTGGACGAGTGGTTGTTTTTGACTCTGAGCATAAGTTCTCTCACTTCCTCGGTTCCAAAGACGATTTCGAACGACCGGTCGGACTGGCTTTCAACAAAGACGAGAGCCGCCTGTATGTCGTGGACTCAAAAGAGCATAAAGTGAAGATACTGGACCCGGATGGATCGATGATTGGTGAATTCGGTGGTCGCGGCGATGAGAAAGGGCAGTTCTACTACCCACTGACGGTGCTGGTGACCGATGGCGACACTGTGTATGTTGTCGATTCGTTCCATTTTGCCGTGCAGGCGTTTGACCTTGCCGGTAATTACCTCTTCAGCTTCGGACCACGAGCGAGAGGAGTTGGCCCGATGGCCCGGCCCCGAGATATCGCCACCGACTCCGACGGAAACCTCTATATAACCGACGCTGTCAGAGATAACGTCCAGATGTATTCGCGGCAGGGACAACTGCTGATGGTGTTTGGCGGCGGGGGAACATCAAACGGGCGTTTCCGGCTTCCAGCAGGGGTTTTTGTCGATAAAGACGATAATATTTATATCGCTGATTCTCTAAATAGAAGAGTGCAGATGTTTCAATATTTGGCTGCGAAATAGCAATATGGAGGAATTATGAAGAAATATGTTTGGTTGATTACACTTATAGCGATTGGTGTGCTCGGTACGACGGTTTTAGCTGATGTGGCTAACACTAAACACAATTTCACGTCGTCCTCAGCCAGCCCTGGTGGGTTCTTCTACGGTACACGGCAGGTCTGCGTATTCTGCCACACGCCGCATAACGCCGGTTCCGTTGGCCCGCTAACCAACCACGAAATGAACCTGGCTGAATCCTACGCCATGTATGACTCGCCGACAATGGACATGCCTCAGGCTATTGGTCCCCACGTTGGTTCGCTACTCTGCCTGTCCTGCCATGACGGGGCTCTGGCGGTGAATTCACTGAACAATCTCCCCGGTCCTGAAGGCTCCGGGACTTATGGCACACCCGGAGGTTCTGCTCTTGACGGTTCTGGAAAAGTGAGCACAACTTCGGACACATACGTCGGCACAGACCTTTCCGATGATCATCCGGTCGGAATTACTTATGATGCCTCGCAGGACCCTGACGGCTTCCACTCGAAAACCGGTAGTCCGTCGTCGTACCCTGACAAGCTGCTTTCGGAAGGGACATATGTCGAATGCAGTTCGTGCCACAACCCGCACGATAATACGTGGTCGAATTTCCTGGTAGAGGACAACTCAACCTCCGGCCTGTGCGTAAGGTGTCACACAAAATAGGACTGATTGGTGAGAATAGGAACAGTTCGACATTTCTTTGCTGTAGTTGGCGTCTTTCTGACGGGCCTGATGATTGCCGGTCCGATCACAGCCAACATCGACCTTACCGGCATCGCCGGTGTCGATCTACACTACATGTCCTTTGACAACAACATCAAGGATGGATCGGGAGAATCGTTTTCGGTTAACCGGTCACAATCAGCCCATTATTTGAATATCGGGCTAGCTGGTCCGATCGTCTCGCAGAATTTTGCCAACTATGCTCTATCGGGGCGTTTCATCGGACGGTACGTCAAGAGTCTTTCAGCAAGCAAGAAAGACAACGTCTATCTGACCCCAAATTTGGGCGAATACGGTGCATCGCTGACGATGTTTCCTGATCGCCGCTACCCGCTGAGGCTGTATAAGAATCACTCCAAAAACTACTCGATTCGCTACGAATCGGGTAATCGCAGCCAACTCTCCACAGTGCAACCGTCTCTGCTGATTCTCAGACGCTATATGGCCGAAACCGACAGCCGGGGCGGCTTGATGCGCTGGGACGCCTCTGAGAAGCTTTCATTCGAGTCGATGTACAGCGAGGAGGATTCAGAGGCCGAACGTGTCTACGACTTTGGCGAAGATCGCGACATCTGGGTTGAAGTCGAACAGGATCCACTGGCCTACCTCAGTGAGACCGACACCATCCGACTGATCAATGATATAACGGACGCCGATGTTCGCGTGTTGATTGGCGTGGATATCGATGTGACAGTCCCGGCAACCGATACGTTCGCCGTTGTTGTTGACTCTGGTTTCCATAATGTCGAAGTGATCCCGCTCAGCCGATACAATCAGTATCGTTTTGGGGTTACTGTCGGGGCCAATCAGGATTGGCGGATCATCCATGCTGTTCCGCTCGGGTCTCAGGACCTCCTCCAAAGTTCCTCATCAACCAATATCGGAATGAACTACACTTCGGAGAAGATCACCGATGGTGCGACCTACAGCCGCAGCGAGTCAAGTTCGCCAACTACCGGAGTTTCTTCGGTG
>DAOUUR010000505.1 GCA_030668045.1 bacterium | reverse complement strand
GCCGGGTCTGTATATGTGCTGTCGTTGATAGCATCTTTGTTCGGCAGTAGCGCATCCTCAAGCCATTCGTGATACGTGCTCATCGCCTCTCTCATCGGGTTGCCCAATGCGTCCAGCAACGGCGTCTCATAAGGCGATATAATCCCGATCAAATCAGATACGTCCTCTGCCAACTCCGGCAAAGTGGTACCCGCTGAATATGTCGCTTTTCCTGTAAAAGCCATTTGTTTTTCTCCTTGTCATTCCTGCACACTGTGTCATTCCTGCGCAAGCAGGAATCCATTTTCTTTTTCTCTTCGTGCCTTAGTGGCTAATTCTCACAAAAAACTCCTTCGCAGTTTCAGATACTCCTGCAAGTCCGCCCGATTGCCCGTCGTCGCCGCCTTCTTGGCAGCCTTCTCAAGAACCACCTGGCTGTTCTGCACGCGCTCCCTAACTCCCGACGTTTTCTTGGACGCGGAAGCCCTGCTACCCTCTGCAAACAGATATTGCTTCTCTCTCTTCAACTGCTCGATCACGCCGTCCAGATCCGCTTGAGGCTCACCTTCCAGCTTGGCTTTGGCAAGCAACACCGCTGCCTCCAGATCAACAGGACCACATCCCGCCAGCTTCCTCACTATCTCATGCTCGCTACGAATGCTGTCCAGCGCTTCAGCTATCTTGGTCGCCTGCGATTTCGCCTCCGCCAATTGCTCGGCCAGTGCCTCAACCTGTTTCTCGGCACTCTGTGCCCTCTTTCGGTAGCGGATCGACTCGGCTACCGGAACAAGCTTCAATTCCTCACCGCTTGTTCGCTCTTCTGTCTCAGACAGCGTCTCTTGCGATTCTATCGCACCCATAAATATCTCCTTCTTGCCATTCGTGAAAATATGTCATTCTTGCGTATCTTGTCATTCTCACACATCTTGTCATTCTGAGCGAAGCGAAGAATCTGGGTTGTAATGCTAAAGAGCGCTTCATAGTCACATGGTCCATTCGCTGCTTACCCAGATGCTTCGTTTTACTCAGCATGACAAGAGTAACGTCCTCATGTCTTAATACATCACCCTGTGTCATTTCCACACAAACGCCCAATCCATCTTCGAGAACCTCAATCTTGTATCGTGCCTTCATAGCCCAACTCTCTGAGCACCTGCTCAGTCGATACGCCCAATTCTTTCTTGATCTGTGCCTCTTGCAGCTTCTCGGTCATGTTCTCGGGCAGAGGGCTGGGAAAGACGATGTCAACCTCTCTGTCCGCCGGAGAAGTCCTGTAGATCCCTGCCGTATCGAGCATCGAAAGAACCATACGACAAATCTTCTTGAGCCCTTCGCTGTATGTGAACCTCTTTCGCTCGTTCCTCGATAGCATCCCCATAAGCGTCAGCCTCAAGGCCACCGCACTCGTAAGGTTGCCCACCTTGCCCTTCAAAATCCCGGCCACAACCGGCGTCACGCCGCTGGCCTTATCCATCGCTTCCCGCATCTCCTCAATGTGCAGGCTCTCGCTCGGAGCAGCCGTATCTCCGCCAAACTCCTCAATCGAAGCATCAGGATTGTCCGTGTACCACATTCGCCCCGGCGAGATCGGCTTGTTCTCGAAACCCTCAATCCCCTTCCCCAAGTACATCTTGAAAGACTGAAACGTAATTCTGCTCGCCCTGTCGCTGAGTCTCGTATTGAGTTCGTCCTGCAGCGGCATCAACGGCTCGACGTCGCTCAGCCCCTCGTAGTAATATGGCTGGGCGACGTTCTGGATATGCACCACCGGCAAGAAACCCCACGGCAACTCGCCCTCGGCCACAAGGGCCTTGTCTTCATACCTCTGCCAACCCGTCGCCGACGTTATTTCCGTCACTGAAACGACCGCCCGAGTATCGGTGCCCCGCTTGCCGCCGGACAATATCCGTGATAGAAACGAGTTCTTCCCGCTCAAAGCGTTTCTCTTTTGCACGAAGTGCTGCACGTAATATCTGGTTATCTTGTAATCGTCTTCATCCAGGACAGGCAGTGCTCTCGGCGCCTCGACCAATTCAAGGCCGATCGACTTCGTCAATTGCAGCACCTCGTCGAACTTGTCGCTCCCATCTACACGGGAGCCGGCATCGTCCGAGCGAGCTTGGTGATTGGTGAAGTGAGGTGTGCGTGCCATAATGTCATCGCCAGGCCTGACGAAACAATCGACAAAGCCATAGACACTTCCGAGCACCGCCATATCCTGAAAGAAGCTTATACCCCCGTTAGCCGCGATCAATGCCTTTATAACCGCTTCAACTTTTGCACT
>DAOUUR010000556.1 GCA_030668045.1 bacterium | reverse complement strand
CCGTGGAAGGTCCGGATAAGAATTTGAAATCATTAACCGGCACATCATTGTGGTACGTCACGAAGCCAATCGGTACGTTGCTTATTTTATATTCTTCATCCAGAGGAGGAATGATGGTCAAAGATGTCGGCTTATTTTTGAAGGGATAGACCAGCTCTACATAGAACACACGCTTGTCCTTCGGCGGTCCCGGAATTAGCCGAAGCGTATAGGGATTGATCTTTCCGGCATAGGGTGATGGACGCTCCTTGCGAAAGCGCGGTTCGATTCGCTTCAGTTCGGCTTGCAATTTCTGACCCTTGTCTGTAATGATTTGAAAATCTTGGTCTGAAAACAGACGCAAGCGATTTGCAAGCGGCGGTCTTTTAATTGAGGTACCTTTGAAGAACGCATCCGGAATAAGGCGGTCAAACGTGACCATATCATCCACAAAAATCTCAAGCTCAATCTTTACATGATCGTCCTCGATATGGATCTCGGCAATGTTTGGCGCATTCTCAGCACCGGAGAGATTGATCCAGTCGGCACTCACCGGAGGCCCCGGAATGCAACATGCAATAAAAATAGATATGATAATGCCAACTGTTTTTTTCATATCAGCTGTGGCCTTTGTTACTGTGGTGCCGGGATGTTGGTCCCATACTTCTTGTTGATATCTGAGTAGATCTTATCCACCACTTCTTTGTAATTCACGCGTCCGCCTTTAATGAACTCGGAGAACCCGATCCGTTTACTCGCATCCGGTGGCAGCTTCTTCCCGACTGCCGGCTGCGGCCAGATGTCTTCGTCTATCACTGCCATACAAACCCTGATGTCGTCCTTTTTATGTCTGCGGCATGACCTATAAAAATCTCCTGTTTCCCTCATACACAACTTTATTGATCTGGCGGTAGTCGAATTCAGTCACCTTGATGGCGCCGCCACTGCGAGCGTCACGATGGCGGCCTCGACGAAGCACAGGCGAAACGCCGTCCGTTGCAACCGTTTGTTAGCTGGACTTGCCAATTTCCCCCTACTGTTATCTTTTCTCATGCGGGTAAATGATCTTCCAGTCCTGCTTCATGTCGACAACCGTCCAGCCTTTCGCCTGTGCTTCGTCGAGGCCTTTGTCGAGGCGGCCAATGCTGGATTTTCGGTCATAAGCCCATTCGCGCTTGGCATCGGTGTGGTGGACGTAGAGCGCGAATCGCGAACCCTCCCCGGCAGTGGTCCATTGCAGCATCTGCAGGTCTCCGTCGGAATTACCGAAGGCTGCGATAGGGCGACGACCGATGTGCTGATTGATGCCCATCGGCTTGCCATCCTTGTCGTCAAGGAAGTTGAGTTCGGGCAGGCGTACGAGAACCGGCTTGCCGTTCCGCATTTCAAACTGCGTCTTGATGCTGCTGCCCACGACCTGCTCGGGAGGGATGCCATAGACTTTCTCCGTCCACGGGCGCATGAATTCGATCCCGCCGCCGGAGACAATGAAGGTCTTAAAGTCGTTGGCGCGGAGGTAGGCGAGCAATTCGAGCATCGGCTGATAGACCATCTCGGTGTAAGGCCGTTTGGTCGTGGGATGCTTCGCGGTGGCGATCCAGTCCTTTACGATCTGCTCGAACTCTGCGGTGGTCATGCCGGCATGGGTGGCCATCACTATTTCGAGTATCGCATGTTCGCCGCCCGCTAGTGCGCCCTTCACGTCGCCCTTGAGCAGCGAGGCGAAGGGTTCCTTATCCTTCCATTCAGGATGCTGTGGTGCGAGCACCTTGACACGGTCGAGCGCGAAGAGGACTTGGAAATACATCGGCTGTTCGGCCCAAAGCGTACCGTCGTTGTCGAACACGGCGATACGCTCAGCGGGTGGTACAAAGTCGGGCGCCCCTTTCTCGGTTACCTTCGCCACGAATTCAATAATTGACTGCTTGGACTTGCCGTCATTCCAGGATGGAAGCGAATCAATGGTCTCAGCTATCGCCGGGCTACCAAAGACCAGTACGAAACCCAGTATGAATACGGTGAGTAGTGTTCGTTTCATT
>DAOUUR010000109.1 GCA_030668045.1 bacterium | reverse complement strand
TAGTGAACCGTTTCTCCAGCAGGTTGTACTGGGAAATGTACGGTTCGGGAAGCACGTAGGTCATCGGTAGTACGATCAAAGCGGTCACCACCAGGACTAACATCCGCGTCCGCAGATGCGTTTTCCGTACCACTTCGGCCAACGCAGCCACGACAATTATGGCACCAATACCAATTAGCGGGAGGAAAAACCGATGAACCTTCAGCACATCTCCCCCGACCAGCACTATGTAAAGCATATAGAATAGTGTAAACAAAAGCAGTGTGACATTTGTCGAGGAAAGCCGTTTTCTAAACCAGAGAGTCAAACCAGCCAGCAGTGACACCGCATATAGAGGATAGTGCTTGAAAAACCGGCCGGCATATTCAAAGCCACTGGTCAGATGGTCCAGCCGGAAACCGGTCTTGGCATAGAATGCATTGGGGAACACCGACCCATAATACAGCACCTTGAAGAACACAAATGGCATAGACAGAAGCAACGCAACGCCAGCACAACGCAACGTGAACCACGGCACCCGACGTGTCATCATTGCCTCTATCACGATCAGAATTCCAGCTACGACCGCACCTTCGGGTCGCACCCACACCGTCAGTGCCAGGGCCGCTATCAGAGACCAACTCCTTTTCAAATACAGGTAGACTGATAGCATGACAAGGAATACGAACACCCCTGTCTCCAATCCGGCTGCTGACCAGTACGTCAGCGAAAGGTTGATCCCTACCAGATAGGTTGGCAACAAAGCAAACCATTTGTCCTCTTTACGGAAAGCTATCAAACTGATTAGATAGGTGAGGACGACTGAGCCGAGGCCAAAAAACAAGCCGGTCAGTCTTGAGATCGCGATATAATCCTGATCGAACGCTCCCCAGGCAATCAGGTAAACTGTCCACCCGAAATTAGTAAACCCCTCGATCCTCTCCCCTATGTTGAAGACGAGACCGTCGCCGTTCAAGAAATTCTGAACGTAACGGTAGGTGATATAGGCGTCGTCCTGAAGGAAATCAAAATGCTGAGCTGACCAGGCAAAAATAAGAAGCGCCGGTACTATTGGAAGATATTTCCTGAGTTTGTCGCTCACTTGAAATGCCTTTCAGATAAGTCCACCAGAGTAATCACTTCCAATTCAATAATCGTGTTTCTCATAAGAAAAGTCCACGCCGCCACCGGGTCAACTTAATAACACTACCCACCGGCTGACTGGCGCATCCTTTTGACCCGTTCATGGAATTCGCCTTTCATCTCCGGCCAGTCCCATGGGATAAGTCGCTCCAGCCATCGTTCGTGCACGACCGCCCGGGCGGTGTCATCCTGATAAAGAGCAAAGAGGTACAGGTCGCGATGAGCCTCAAATACGAGTGAATCCTGTTTAAGAATATCGTTCAGCAGGGGGATCGCCTTCTGATGTTGCTGGAGCAAGATGTAATTATAGGCCCGGTTGTACAGGAGATAGAGATAGTAAGGTCGAGGTGAGACCGCCAGCGCCTTGTCAAACTCCTCAAGCGCTTTCGCCGGATCCCGAGCAGCATAGTAGTCCAGACCTTTCTTGTAGTGCTGCACCCAGGCTACCGGATACGTGGGGACAAAATCACCGGTTACATCTTTGACCTTCTTGAAGGCGTACAAAGTCAAACGACGATTCCAGGGCGACCGCCACCCGACCGCACGATACGATTCGAGAAATTCCGGGTACAGCAGTAGGGCGCGCTCGGCAGGAGCCGACGGTTTGATGCCGGTGGAAAACATAACATAGTCCGGCGCGGTTTGGAGAAGATACCGACTATTGTGCCGCCGTTCTTTCCAGGTCGTCTCCATACCCTCAATCGGTTCTTCGGGATGGCGGGCGATAGTTGAGTCGGTCAGCCCAACCAGGTCGATTATCCGGTGGCCCAGCAGTTCGTATCCAAAAAGCCCAATGGTGGCCACCGCTACCGAGAAATCACTTTTGTCACTCTGTCTGAGCAGGCGGGCCTGCGTGGCCATCTTATTGGTAAACGCAATTTCCAGTTGGTTGTACTGACGAACAAATTGAGCCGGAAAGTAATATGTCGCAGCACACAGCAGTATCGAAGTCACACCCAACGACAGCATCGCCGTTCGATGACTTAATTTCCCATATAGATGATGCAGCCCAACGGCAACCATCACAGCCATCATCCCAATGACCGGCAGGAAGAAACGGTGAACTTTGAGAACGTCGCCCCCGGCAAGAACAATGTATGCGATGTAGGTCAGGACAAACGCACAGATCGTTTTCAATTCTCGGCGACCGTCAATAAAACAAAGAGCTGTCGCAAATCCCAGACCGATCAGAAAGACCGGATAATGACCAAAAAAGCGAAGCACGTATTCAATACCGCTGGTCAGTAGTTCAAGATGAAAACCTGTCTTGGCGTAAAACGGATTGGGTAGCACCGAACCATAGTAGGCAATCTTGAAAGCAACAAACGGCAAAGATACAACCAGAGCAATCAACAGACAAAAAATCGAATAGCGCGGGAACTTCCGATCCTGAACCGCTTCGATTACCACCAGCAAACCAGCTATGAGAGCGCCTTCAGGTCGTGTCCAGACGGCCAGCGCGAGGATTGCCGGAAGCATCCAACTGTGTTTGACAAAAAGATACAATGACAGCAAAGTAAGAAAGGCAAACGCGCCCGTCTCCAGACCGGCGGGCGCCCAGTACGCCAGTGATAGAGTTGTCCCGACCAGATAGGCCGCAACAACAGCGAACCATCTTGAACGGTCGTGGATAATCCATAGCGCAAGCAGATATGTCACTACGATCACACCGACACCACAGAGGAACCCGATCAACTGCGATAGCATAATATAATCCAAACCAAACCCACCGAGAGCAATCAGCAGTACGACCCATCCAAAATTTGTGAAACCTTCGATTCGCTCACCGATATTGTAAACCAGTCCATGTCCCTGTAGAAAGTTCTCTACATATCGGTAGGAGATAAAGGCATCATCTTGAATGAAATTGAGGTCGTCGGCCAGCCACGCAAAGATCAGTACTGCCGGAATGATTGGCAGGAATGTAACAAGGTAACGCTTCAAAATGCCGGACGTCCTCAGCGAGAATCAGCGGCGGAAGTCGTCGCGTTCTCAAAAAGCTCAACATATTTCCGAGCTGAACGATCCCACGAGAAATCCTGGCCCATGCCTGCCTTGGCCAGTTTGATCCAGAGGCGCTGCCGGTCAAAGAGTCTGAGTGCTCGGGCGAGTGTCGCGATCATCGCCTTCCCGGAATACTCGCTGAAAACGAAACCCGTTCCGGCACCAGTTTCTTCATCGTAATCAACAACGGTGTCAGCCAGACCCCCCACTTCACGCACCACTGGAATCGTCCCGTACTTCAGCGAATACATTTGATTGAGACCACACGGTTCAAACCGCGAAGGCATCAGGAACATATCGGACCCGGCTTCGATCTGGTGAGCCAGGCTGTCGTCGAACTTGAGAAAGATTTTCAACTTGTCCGGATATTTCTCTTCCAGTTCGGCAAGAAGGTGGTGGTATTTTTCATCCCCGTTACCCAGCACAATCATCTGAAGCTTGCGAGCAAATAGGTCATCGGCCACCTCGGCCAGCAAGTCAAGCCCCTTCTGGTCGGCCAGTCGGGTGATCATACCAATCAGCGGCGTACGATCGCGAATCGGAAGCGAGGCCGCGTTGAGCAGTTCGACTTTGCAGTCCCTCTTCCCTCCGAGATTGGCGCGATGGTAGTTGAATGGAATCGCTGTGTCGCGCGAGGGCGACCAGATACTATAGTCAACACCATTGAGGATGCCGGTCAGATCGTTTGAGCGATAACGAAGCACACCCTCAAGACCGCACCCGAGTTCCGAGTTTGTCTGAATCTCCTGCGCATATTTTTCGGAAACGGTAGAAACTTTGTCTGCATAATGAATTGCCGCTTTCAGGAAATTGACTTTCCCATAAAATTCAAAAGGACCGGCGGCGTAGAATAGTTCCTGTGGGAAACCAAGCTTGGCGTATTTGTCAGCCTCGAACACACCCTGATACGCAAGATTGTGAATTGTCAGGACGGTCCGTGTATTTGACCACACTGGTTCGTCGGCGCAGATCGTTTTGAGGTAGGCCGGTATCAGACCAGCCTGCCAGTCGTGCACATGAATAACGTCCGGAATGAAACCGGTTTTCTCAAGTGCTTCCATAGCGGCGCGATTGAAAAAGAGGAAACGATCATCGTTGTCCTCAAATTCTTTGCCGGTAGCCGGATTGATGTATAACTCATCTCGTCCAAAATACAGCTCGTTCTCGAGGAACCAATACTCAAGCGATGATCGACCAATCTTCACCCGGTCGATTGTCAACGGCTGCAGCCGACCATTGACCTCAACTTCTGAGGTGACATCAAGACGACCAAGTTTGTGCCTGTCTCCGTCAATCGAGCCATAGCGAGGTAGAAGAACTCTCACTTCGTGTCCCAGCCTGCTCAGAGCGGTGGGCAGAGCGCCAATTACATCACCAAGACCGCCGGTGCGGGCGAAAGGGGCAGCTTCGGATGCTACAATTGCAATTTTCATCTTATTTCTCGGATTCTGCAGGTTCGCTTTGGCGGAATCTTGCCAGATCCGCAGTATCTATGCTTCTCAGATAAGCAGCTGCTTCCTCCGGCGCCGTCGGATTGATATAGAATCCTGACCCGCGCTCAAAACCGGCTACTTTTGTCAACTTCGGAATGATCTCAAAATGCCAGTGGAAATACTCATGATGTTCGCGCGAGACTGGTCGCGTGTGTAGGATGTAATTAAATGGCGGATCGTTAAGCGCGATTTTTATCCGGGCCAGCGTATCCTTGAAAGCGCGAGCCAGCGTCAAATGTTCGGCATCGGATAACTCAAGGTAACTCGACTGGTGCATCTTGGGAACGATCCAAGTCTCAAAGGGGAAGCGAGGGGCAAACGGCTCAATAACCACAAAAGCATCATAGTCCTTCACGACTCTGACCTGATCCTGAAGTTCCTGCCGGACGACATCGCAGTAGATACAACGCTCTTTGAACTCGAAGTACCTACGCGCCCCGTCAATCTCCTCAGAGACGCGCTTGGGGACAATCGGCGTAGCGATCAACTGACTGTGCGAATGTTCCAGCGATGCACCGGCGGCCTCACCGTGATTCTTGAAAATCAGGATATATTTCAACCGACTGTCACGCTCCAGATCCATCATCCGTTCACGATACGCCCAGAAAACATCGCGGGCGGCTTCGTCGGTCATGTCAACAAGATCAACAGCATGATCGGCGGTTTCGATTATCACCTCGTGCGCTCCGACACCGTCCATCTTATCATAGATACCCTGCGGCTCACGGTTTAGCGCACCTTCGACGATCAGCGCCGGAAATTTGTTTGGAATTACGCGCAGGTTCCAACCGGGACGATTCGGCTCGCTGTCGGCTCGACGGTGAGCAATTATCTCCGGCGGTGTGCTCTCTTCCTGACCGGGACAAAACGGACACATGCGGGCGGCCACACGCTTGGAAACTGCGGAGAACGAAGTCGGCCGTTTGCCGCGCTCGGTTGAGATTATTACCCAGCGTCCTACTATCGGGTCTTTTCGAAGTTCCGGCATATCATTCCTTTGACATCGATGCTAATTCAATTAGTTGGTGTATCCTTCAGTTGATGTCATATATAGTTTATGTCGTATTAAAATTAATCGTCCCTGCGGCCTCAATCTCGCCATTTGAGATTGAATACAACAAACCAATCTCGGCATCGCTGATGGTCGTGTTTCTTCGCTCGGCGCTCCGGTGGGCGGTCTGGGTTGCTTTCTCAAATTCATACTGCTGGTATGATCCCGAACCACCCCAACTAAACGACGGAACCTCTTTGTCGGTAACCAGCAAGCCGCCAAATATGTTACAGCACACGCCAATATTGATTCCGGTGTTGAGCAAGGTACCAATACCAAACTTGGTATGGTCTCCAATGAACGAACCGACTTTGATAGACCCGGTATCGACCTGCTGACCGTCGATAGATATCCTTATCGGCGAATAATTGTTTTTCAAATCGGAGTTGGTCGTCATGGCACCAAAATTCACCCACGACCCGACCCAGCTGTGTCCAATAAAACCGGCGTGGTGCTTGTTGACATACGAATGAAATATCGAAGTTTCCACTTCCCCACCAACACGACAGGTGTGTCCAATCGAACTTCCGGCAATATGTCCCGCCGCCACAACTGAATTGGCTCCTATGAAGGCCGGTCCGGTTATCACTGCTCCCGACTCGATCCGACAATTGGCTCCGATATAAACAGGACCAGGTTCAGCATTTATCACCACGTTGGAGTAGATCGTGATGTCATTACCGAGAAAAATACTCTCGTCATTTATCAAAGATACGCAGTCGTGAAGGTGAACATTGGCCGGGGCGGGCAGGGTTGGCCCAAAGTGCGTAAGATCGTCAACCAACGCCTTTTCGATATCATTCATCAGGTCAAAGCAGTAGTTGTACATGGTGGCCGTAGTCGGGCCGGTCGGAATATTTGCTGCCTGCTGGGAGACGAGGTCTACATACATCTCGGGACTCGCGACCGCAGGTAACGATGCCGCCAGATCGCCTTTCAAAAGTACCGCCACCACCACACCATCGTTCTGAAAAACTGTCGAGATGGCGGCCGATTTGACCAGTTTGACCAGATCACCATATTCTCTGATCCTGCCGTTGGCAAAAAGAACATCACCCTCTCCCCGTTTGACGATATTGACCGGATACTGGGAGTACTGTCCGGCAGTCAGGGTCGCAATATCCTCTCGGACAGCAAAACAGATTTCCGCCTCAGGAAACTGGTAGGTCGCACGTTCAAACAAAGTCAAAACGCCCGGCCTCAATGTATAGACCGGTCTGAGGAACGTAGCCGGAAGGAACTGCCTGAACCGACTATCTTCGTATAGGCATAGTGTTAATGACATCTGTTTATCTATCCTCAGAAAGTGCCATGCAATTATATATCGGCTTTGAACTTAACATTTCTTAGCCTAAGAAAAATGGCCACTGGGGAGCTCGGAGGCAAGTCTTTTTCGCGTTTATCAGGATATTGGACGCACAAATCTTAGGAAAATCCGAATCGTTTTGCTATACTTGGCCATCTAATTGGGAAAAAGAAGGATATTTCAATGATACAAGTTTCTCCAACGGCGGAAAAAGAACTCAAAACAATCCTGACTACAGAGCGGGCGACGGGCAAGCATCTGGTAATTTATTTACAGGGACATGGCTGAGGCGGCCCCGTTTTGGGGATGACTCTGGATGAGTCAATCGACGGTCTGAGCAAGTTGAATCGTTCTGAGATCGATTTCTATGTCGATCCATCGTTGGTGGAGTTCCTCACCGACCGCGGTACTATTAACATAGACTTTGTCACTCATGAAG
>DAOUUR010000506.1 GCA_030668045.1 bacterium | reverse complement strand
GTTTGCACAGACCAACGATTCTCATCTGGAAGGCGGTTGAGTGAAAGCCTTTCCAACTCACGCAATGTAATCCGGGATCATTTTATTAAAGAATTATCGAATCCTGTCAGCAGTAAGTCGGATCGTACGATCTGGCAGGATGCCGCTGATGCCTTTGGCCACATACCGCTCTTCGAGGCACTCTGGGATCAAACAGAAGCTATATATTTATCGGACTCAGTTCATCACGATCACCCAGCGGGGCCAATTCTGGAAGTTGAAAGGGAGGCTCTGAGGGTTCTCTTGGAATTTTCTGCGATTGATGGGGAGCAACAAAGAGGCGCGATTGCGAGATTACGGAACATATTGCATGAAAATCTTATCGAATTTGACCCCGCGAGCAATAAAAATGTCGATCTTAGTGGACGCACACCTCGACTCGTACATCGAGAAGATATCGTATCAGAGCTATTCGAATATAGGCCTCATGTGGGACAACGCCCTCCGTTTCAAGTTATCAGCCGAGCATTCCTTCAAGATCAACGCACAAAAAGTAAGCAGCAATTTGTAGCACGGTCACCAGAATGGTCTGATGTCGTCCACGGGGCGGATGACACGGTCAAGTTCCTCGAACGTGATCAAACTCAAAAATTACAGCAAGAGGTCTTGGATGATCTTGTCGAGACTATACGCCGTGGAACGAACCAACGACTTCCAGTGAAGTTTGTTCTTGGCCCGCCAGGTTCTGGAAAAAGCACTATTGTAAGACGTGTGGTAGCGACTCTCGTACAGGATGGTCACATCGTTGCGGCTGATGCAGGAGTCTACGTGGATAATCCCAATGACCTTGAGCAGTACTGTAAGAAACTTGATGAGCTTGCACGCGTAGGCAAGCCGGTACTCCTTGTTCTGGATGATCCACTATACGCCGATTCAGAATGGCCAAACATGTTGAGGAAGCTGGCCACCCCAGGGAGTAGAATCGCTGTAATCGCGGCTTCACCGACTTTTCTCTACGAACGATACACGAAGCAATTGCGCGGACGGATTCAAAAAACTGAATTCCACATCACGGCGCCAAGCGCTGCAGAACACCGCGAACTTGATCGACTCTACGGGCACACATCGTTAGTACCGGACCAAGCGGAAGATGATTTTCTGACTCTCGCCATGCAACGTGCGGCAGGCATTTCGTTCGATGAGATCATCAATCGCTTGTGGGAAACACTGAATGACGGGCAGCCGATTTCGCCCAATGCCGAGTTTGAGGACTACCATTGGGCAGTTCGTGCATTTCTGCTGACTTGCTTCTTTCACCGCACGTATGTGCCGTGTCCGGAATCAATTATCCGAGCCGCTCTCGAATGCAGTGGGGGTATTACCTCAGGGCGACCGGTGACCGATGCGCTTGGGCAACTCACACATCAAAATGGCTGGGCCGTTTTTCGAATCAAAGAGCCGGAAGTCCATGCAAGTTTTTCCTTCCTTGGAAACCAGATTTCCGCTGCCCATCAACGAATTGCGGAACGTGCCTGGGATCTTCGCCCGGCCCCGTGGCGTAGCCTCAATCACCTGATTGTTCAAGCAACCTTTGATGCGCCGGAGTCACTGCGAACGGTTGGGAACATTGCTGCAATTATTAGCCATGAGGGTGACGAAAGTTTCGTCAACGAACTTGTCGATGCTTGGGGAGACCTAGACTCAAACGTTGAAACACGTTTTATCTACGACCTGTACGTTACGCTGTATGGTAATCGCTGCTTTCTATATGCCGCAAAGCTCGTTGACAGTTTGAAAGCCCGTGCAGTTGAAACAGAGGACGGTTGGTTAGCGGCTTTGGCACTGTGGATAGATTCGGCATCCACCGACAGTGACCGAAAATTTCCGCCACTTGTGGACTTGCTATCGCTAATCGGGGCTGCAGACTTTTCGTTTGCTCAAACGAGGGCAGTAAAACTAGCCAAATGCCTCAAACCTTCCGAAATGGTGTCCTTTCGAATGCGGCTTTTCAAATGTCTTGATGGCAAGCTTGCCTGGCCGATTAAATCGTCCCTTCTTTGTTGGTTGCTTGCCAACTCACCGATCGCTGAGTCGTGCATGTACTTCCATCAAATCACAAAATGGCTCGACAACCATCCTGATGTCACAAATGTTCGAACGCAGTACCTGACGTACCTGATGAAACTTCCGGGCAAGGAGTTTGAAAGCGAGCGTCGGCAGGCGGCCGAAAATACCGCGCAATGGCTCGACAACCATCCCGAAGATACGTCGGTCCGAACGCAG
>DAOUUR010000083.1 GCA_030668045.1 bacterium | reverse complement strand
TTTTCTCTTTGAGAGCTTCCCGTTCACTATCCAGCATTTCGTTGGCTTGCAAGAGAGCCTCCTCGGCTTGCTTGCGTTCGGTTATGTCCTGAACGACACCCTGGTAATGGGTAATCTGCCCGCTCTCATCCCGACGAATGTTTGTCTGGTCGTCAATCCACCTGACTTCTCCGCTTATGGTCATAATGCGGTACGGCTGGTGCACAAAATTTGCTATTTCCTTATCTTTGGAATACCGGGTAACTTCCTCGCCAACTCTTTCAATATCTTCCGAATGAACTATTTCAGCGTATGATACTTTACCGGAGGTGAAATCTTCGGCTGTGTAACCCAACAGCCTTTTGATATTCTCGGAAACATATTCGACCGGCCACCCCTCTGCGTTCTTCCAGAGAAATGCCACCGCAGAACTCTTGCTGATGATTTTAGATGACTCCCGCAAAGTATCCTCGGTTTGCCGGTGCTTGATAAAATCGCCGATCTGCGAAACCAGTATCTCGATCAGATTACGTTTCTCCTGATAGAACGGCCCTTCAAATGCATCCAGCGTCTCTTCAAGATAGAAAACTTCGAGCGACCCTACCAGATCCTCAGCGATATAGATATCAGCGGCCTGCCGCCATTTGGTCACTCTGAAGCCATCGGTAGTGTAGATTTTTCCATTAAGAGTGGCGCGACAGCATGTTATCTCGGAATACTGATACGAAGACGGAAGCTGCTCGACAATTCCCTGCATGACTCGATCTACGGTTACTTCAGGAAACTGCATCAAGTACGCGACGTTATAGAGGCAGGATAGTTCTTTGACCCGTTCGCCGAGGTCGTGTGATTTTAGGCGTAAGGCCTCTTCGGCTGCCTGACGGGCCAGACCTATTCCAATACTGGTAGCGATTCCCTCGAAAAACTCAATCAGTTCCGACGATAGCATATTCTTTCGCTTGTCGTTCAGTTGAAGTAGCCCGACTATCTTCTCTCCTGTGTGCAAAGGAATCAGGGCCACCGACTCATATCCCTCACCGTTACAGCGGTTGCGAGTGTGAGCTTGGCGGTCTTCTTCCGAAGTCGAAGCGAGCAGCTGGGTAGTTGAACTGGTCCAGAAGCTTCCATGCTCACTAAAGAACGGAAGAGCAGGATCAAACCGGCCGCAGATGATATTACCACACATACATTCAAGGTACGGATTGCCATCTGGTTGACGAATGATCTCTCCATTGTTATCCCGGGCACAGAGCTGATTTTCAGCTTCAACAAAATCGGCCGGAAATCCCAACGTCTCGTAGTAGGGAAAGTCATCATCTTTTTTAAGCCTGATGCCGACCGCCTCAAAGCCGGTATGGTCATGGATCATTTTCAGGACATCGCGAATTGAGCTAATCTCGGTTGAGGGTTGATTGATGCGATCGAGTATGCTGATGACGAATTCCTGCCGGCGGATACCTGCCTCGCGTGCTTGTTTTTCTCTGAGAGCAGCTATACCATAAGCCAGGCTGTCTGTCAGTCCCCGTAGCAGATCGACTTCGTCTTCATCGAAACGTTCATCTTCCTTGGAGTAGATGTTGAGCGCCCCGATGATCTCATCGTTGGTTTTTATTGGCATAGACAGAGAAGAGGCGTAGCCACGCTTGATAGCGGCTGCCCGCCAGGGAGCAAAAGCCGGATCGGTCAGGATATTCCGGGCGACACACGGCTGGCCGGTTCGAATTGCCGTTCCGGCTAGCCCACGCTCGTGGGGGGAGTCATCCCAAGTGATGTTGACACTGTCGAGGTAGTCGTTTTCGAATCCAGCAGAGGTAATTGGCCGAACGGTCTTACGGTCGTCGTGCTCGGCCAGACCGACCCAAGCCATGCAATGGCCACCGACTTCAACTACGATTCGACAAATTTCTCTGAAGAGCCTAGTTTCGTCTGTGGCATCAAGCAGAGCGCGATTGCATTCGGTAATCGCTCCAAGGGTGCGCAGCAACCCCGGCTGTACAGACTCTGCCGCTGCGGCGTCCAGCTTTGCATCTTGCGTCTCGGCCCGCGAATCAGCGGCGACAAATCGCGTTTTCAGCGTTTCAATTTTCGAGTCGACCTGACGCTCTGTCCGATCTGATTTTAGTACAATTTTGCTCATAACACTAATTGAGTCGGCAGAGTTGTGCAAAACTTGAACATTGGAATGGGATATTTATGGGATACGAACAGGTCAGTCGCATGTGCCAATCTGCCGTGTCAGAGTCGATATTGTCTGATCGACCCGGATACATACTCAGTAAATTGGGCGACGCTATTCGGCTGGTTCCGGTTGTTTTGTTTTCCTGCCCAAAACCAGACATACGGCAAGCACGCCGATTATCCACAGACCGGTTACATTGGTAATGAGCCGACCCGTCTTGTACCGTTGGCTCTCGTACCAGAATTTCACGTCCTTTGACCCGGCGGGAATCTCCACCGCCCGAAACATCCCGTACGAGCGCAGTAGTTTGGCCGGTTGATCATCGACAGAAACATGCCAGGCATCGTAATAGTTGTCGGCCAGCACCAGAATCTTGTTGTCATCGCAATTGACTCCAACGGCAACTGATTCGATTTGATAATCAGCCACCCAGGCAGAGTCGGAGCCAAGGGGATCATCGGCCAAAGTCAGAGTCGGTTCCTCTTCAAGATAGACCAGATTGCGATGGTCAACTGTCCCAGCCAGTATCTCCGGATAGATGTCCGCTCGATCGGCGACAACTTTGAAATCATCCAGAAGAAATACTCGGGGGAGGGCGTTATCATTTTTCAGGATTTTGATCGACCCAAAATCCGCCACCGGCGTCAGAGGCTTTTCACCAAAATAGCCGTCGGGGAAATTTTGCTCTTTGGGGAACAGGATATACTCTGCCCCGACAAGATTCAGGAGGTGCGGGTTGAGCTGATTGGTCTTGGCCGGACCGCCCAGAAGTTGATCGTACCATCGAAGTTGGTTACCGTGGTAGCCGACCACCATCTCAATGCCGTAGTACGGCAATACGTCTTCGCGAACAGTCGGACCTTGCATCCGAATCTCACCATTGGCCAGGTTCATGACGCGGTAATGTCCTTCGGTATGATTGAAAAAATCAGCGATCGGATTGCCTGCCCAAATGCTGCTGGGGTCTAACGTACCAATAAACCGCTGGTTGAATCTGATACCGTCAATCATGGGGATCAATAACAGAGCCAGGAAAATACCCTTGCCGGCTTTTCCTGATCGATACAGCCAGAGACAAGCCGCCGCCGCGGCCACAAAAAGAAACGCCCACCACGCGCCCGACTGAATCGCAGGGAGGTTCATCATGCCGACATCAAGTTTGGTAACGCCGCGCGCTACCTGGATCGACGATGCCTCTGAATAGAAGAGTGACGACCAGAGCGTCAGCATCCCCCGACCACCGGCTCCAAAGGCCAACGCCAGCAACAGCAGTAATCCGGGGAAACCAACAATCAGATATGTGAACCGCTTGCCGCTCTTTTTCCACAGCCCGGGGCCCTTATTGATAATCACCTGCAGACCCATCCCGGCCAGCAACGCGACCGAATAGGAGAACATGAACATTATCATTGAGGGCGCTCGAAGTGACTGTACTTTTGGTATCAGATAGAAAAATAGCTGGAATATTGGCGTAGTTGCACCGAGAGCATAGATCAGTGCAAAGATGGCCAGGCCTCCGAGGAAATACGATTCCTTCCGACGGTAACAGAAAAATCCAATCAGCGCGATAAACAACGCGACAACACCAACCGATTCAGAATTATCCTTAAAGGCGTTCTTCCCCCAATAGTATGTTCCTTCCGTTTGAGCATTGGTGCCGGAAAACTCCGGTATCAATAGCGAGAACGCTTCTTCTTCATGCAGCGACCACGAAGTCGCCCAACCCCAGCCGCTTTTGCTGTCATCGGCGGCGCGTGGAGAGAACGTTGTGGTGTAGATGTAGCTGGGATAGTACTGAATGGCCGACAACGCCAACCCGATCCCGACCGCATAGGCCGCCAGAGTAGCCGGACGAATCAAGGCCGGAACCGATTTTGATTCCCGCCATTTTACGATCAGCTTGAAAGCTGCGTAGAACGCCACCGCCCACAGCGCAAAGTACGACATCTGAGGATGGGGTGACAATAGAACGACTCCGATAGTCAGTCCAAGAAGAGTGAAATTGAGAATCGCCTTGATAAGGGTTCGGCTTTCAAACCCCCTATCAAGAAAGAGTATCAGCAGGGGAAAAAGAGCGGTGACGAACAATTTGCCGTCATGTCCGGGTGATACAAATGACACGATATACGGCGCGAAGGTGTAGCAGACGGCCGCCAGGATCGATGCGATCTTCGATAGATTGAACTGTCGCGCCGCAAAGTACATAAAAACGCCAGCCAGGAAAATATGGAAAAACAGGTTCAGTCCGAGGATGCGAAAGATCGGCCAGATATATTTGAGCATCGACAGCGGATAGAAAATATCGCCGTGGAACGCATCAACATACGGCATCCCGCCAAAAATATATGGATTCCACTGGGGCACCGAACCATGCTCGGCAAAGTAGTCGATCAGGAATGATCGGAAATAGACACCGGCCTGAATCATGTCCGAACCGTACAGCATTTGATTGGAGAAGATAAACTCCCGGAAGAGGATTACCAGACCGATCAAAATGACAACAAATGCAGCCGGAACAAAATATGGCAGGCTCTCTATATCGAGTGATTTTTTTCTGGGTGGTGCAGGCTTAGTGATCTTGGTATGTTTGGCCATTTACAGCTCCATTGCGGGGCGATTATCAGGTCAGGCGTCTCTATTGACGCTCCGGTTTTCTCGGGTCAAATCTAATCAACAGAACGGTATATGGCAAGGGAGTTGACCAGTCCCGGATCGAGCAGATGGTATGATAGGGGGGAGCTGTCTTGGCTGTCAGGCTATTTGCTCTTCGACTTCGCCAGTATTGCCTTTATCCGATTATCCCAATCGTTCATGATTTCCTTGAAACGGAGTAGATCACGCAGGGGATCAAGGTCTGGATCAACCTTTGCCCACCATAGTTCCAGATATCCTCGGTCAACGGCAGTCTCAAGCCATTGCAGTGCCAAAGCTGTATCACCCATCAGGGAGTACGCACAAGCGGCATTATACGCAATATCCGCCCTTTGCGGTTCCATTTTGAGCGCCCATTTGATCTCTTTCCGAGCTTCGCCGAGTCTTTCCGCACGAGCAAGAACAAGCGCATAATAGCTAACACCAATTCCAAATTCGTGTACCCAATAGAAGAGGCCGCGGGAGAGACGGGAAAGATCAATTACTGCATGATCCAGATACAGAGCAGCGTCGTTTGAGCCCAAAGCCATGGCCAATTGGGCTTGTCTGTATTTCATGTGTCCGATCACAGTGCCTCTGGGACTGATCAATTCAATCGTCTTGGCTGCATCATTTAAGTAACCGGCGGCAAACTGAAGACGAAGGATCTGAGGGGTCAATGCGTCATCCGGTATGTACTCTTGAACACCCTTCATCTGCTCGAGTACACCATCAATATCTTGCTCTAACGCTGCCCGCAGCATAGCCAGTCTTTCTGTAATCTCGCGCCGCTCCCAGATTGAAGCTGTTTCAGACAATTTCTGCAGAATATGTCTGGTGGAGTCTATTTGCCCCATCGCGGTATGGCACTCTGCCATCATTACAGAAACCCATCTGGGTGAAGTTTCGTCACCACTACTCCGGAGTTCGGTGAGTACCTTCAGAGCATCGTCGTACCTTCGCATCGACATGTAATATGGAACGGCGATATCGGCCCAGTGAGTGATCCCCGAAAGCTGATCCGGGTTCGGCTCCTTGATGGTTTTGAGGTATGACTCAATTTCGTCCCATCGCCCTTCGGATTTCAGAACCCTGACTACCCATTGTCCGGAAGAGCTTTCGTCAGAAGCTTTTCTGAAGGTACTTAGAGCACCTTCGATGTCGCCAGAGAGCCACTGTGATATGCCCAGATGAACGAGATTGACGTGCCCCGGCTTTACGGCCATGGCGCGATTTGCAGATGCTACAGCTTCTGCAAACTGGCCTTCCGATCTCTGTGCTTCACTCAGATATACAAAGAAATCAGGATCGTCCCCGTACCGGCCGGCAGCTTCTTTAATGATACCGGGAAGCTCATGATACCGGTAGGCTTTCGCAAGAAAATGGCCCAGGTGGGAATAATACTCAGCTACTCCTGGGGACTGTTCAACAGCTTTGAGCATAATCTCGATCGCTTTTTCTAATTCCCTCATTCTCTCGAAACTGCACGCGATATAGAACAGCATGTGGCTAGATAGAGGACCGGATTGCAGAGCTTGATCAAGGAATTTGACAGCTTCATCGGGGTGACCGAGCTCAATATACACACAACCTGCCCTGTCCAAAATCGCTGCCGAGTGAGGCCGCAGGGATATGGCGGTTTGTATTGCAGTCATCGCCTTTTCCGCGACCATCATCTCCACGTAGGCCTCAGCCAGGAGCACATATGCCCAGGCCTGTTGCGGATTCTTCCTTACGGCTTCCTCGATAATCGGGAGAGCAGCCTGATCGTCTCTTCTTAAAGTTCCTACGTAGTAATAAAGTGCGTTGTAACCGTCCCAGTTGTACGGATACTGTCTGATAAACCCTCTAAGTAGATCCTCACCTTCCTGAGTGCTGCCCCTGCGGAACAGCCTGTTACTGAGACGCCGGTACCCTGTGACATGATCAGGCCGCACTTCAATAGCGCGCCGAACGAGGCTGTCCCCTCTCTCACCTTCATGAGTTTTTGCATATAGAGATGCCAATAGAAGATAGGGACGATCATGATAAGGATTCAATTCGCTGGCCGCCCGATATAAAACCTCGGCTGAGTCTACCTGCCCGCGTGTCAAGGCGATTTCGCCTTTGCCACAGAGAGCATCCACGCTCGGACGGAGACTGTTCGCCTGGTCATATAGTGAAACTGCTGTATCTCTTAGCCCCCGTTTCCTATAGATGTCAGCAAGATGAATATAGGGTTCATCCCAATCCGGCCTGAGATTCCGAGCTTTCTCGGCAGCCTCAAGAGCGCCTGTCATGTTGTCTTCCTGTAGATATAACTCAGCTCGCGATTCATACGCCTCGGCAAGCTTCGGCTCAAGTGAAAGAGCTTTTTCTGTGAGGACCTCTGACGAGTCCAACCAGGATTCGTCGTAGTCGAAGCGTTCCTTATAGCGCTGCACATACACATCGGCCAGACCGGCAAGTGCCAGTGGATATTCAGGGTCACTCTGCAGGGCTCGTTCAAACTCGCGTTCGGCAAGATCATTATCCCTGTACGTTATGTTGTAATAATAGTGGCGTCCTTTAAGGTAATGATCATACGCCCCAGTATTGTCGGTAGGCTTGGTTGCCATCGCAGCCTCTTCGACAGGAGTCAGGCGAACTTCTAAGGCTTGGGCAATCTTCAGTGAGACTTCATCCATGAACTGGAAGATCTCCGTGAACTGTTTGTCAATCTGGTCTGACCAGACAACGTCTCCTGATACTCTGTCGATCAGTTCAACATTGATCCTTACAAGACTATCCTGGCGCAAGAGCGAACCACCCAGTGCATCTTGCACTTTCAGCCGCGCCGCGATCTCTTTCGGCAGTAGATTCTCTTTGGCTAAACGACGAATATCCGCGCTGCTGGCAACCTTAATCCCTTCCAGTTGCCTCAGCTTGATTGACAGATCCTCGGCCAGCCCGCTGGCCAGGTAGGCGTCTTCTGCTGCACCGACGTTATCAAAATCCACCACGGCAATAGATTTTGCGGCCACCGCCGAGGGACTCAGCCACGACGTAAGCTGAAGACCACCCCACACAACTGTGATCAGCACCGCAATGCCTGCCACCCAGGCAAGCCGTGGCACTTTCTTCTTCGGAATCGCCACGCTCTCCGAGGATGCCAGCCGGCGCAAATCGGCCAGCATTCCCGATGCCGTCTGGTAGCGGGTTTCGACTTTCTTTTCCAGAGCTTTGTCGACTATCTGCTGAAGTCTGTCGCTGACACCCGATTTATAGCGGGACAATGGTTCCGGAGTGTCGTGGATGATGGCGTTAATGGTGGCAGCATCGTACTCCTCTTGAAATGG
>DAOUUR010000566.1 GCA_030668045.1 bacterium | reverse complement strand
CCCGGAAACATGTACACGCTGACATATAATCCTAAGGCAAACAGACTTGATGGTGTGTATCACCACCGGGGCCTCAAGCAGCAGTTCGATGTAAAGTTCTCGCGGGTGCCTTCGAGGGAGAGCAAAGCACTGCCATCGTGATGGGCCTGAGGGCGAAGATCGACTTTTAAGCAGCATTAGCCCACGATGCCGATGAAAAGGAGAGGTATGATAATGAAACGAACAACCAAGGCAGTGATCTTCGCCGTCATCTGCGGTTTGGCAGGTTGCGATGCGCAAGGTACAAACCAAAGACTAGCCCACCGAAGAGAGGCGCCAGAAGTCATTCTGGTGAGCATGGCCGGGTGGACGCAAACGGCCGAAACCATGGGGAGAATCGAACGCAAGATGGTTCAACAAATCTCCGCCAGCCTGCCGAATCACCGCATCACGGTTAAACGAAGACTCCTCGGGCTGCTACCTGAAGGTGATTCCGAGTTGTTCCTGGGACTCGAGTACGAGGGATGGAAACAGAAGAAGAAAACTACCGCCGGGCGACATAACCAGTTTGTCGCCGTGGGGAACAGCAGCGGCGCTACCGCCATCTACAGTTTACTGAGGAACGGAACGTTCAAGAATGGTCCCTACGCGCCAGCGTTCCTGGGGTTGGTCGACATGTCCCTGCCCCTCGGACCGCACGACCTGACAGGAAAGACCCCACACGATGGCGCCCGGCGGACAACAATTTTGCACTATCACATTTCCGGTACGGACCGCATCAAGGGAATAAGGAACATCGCTGTCGGAGCAGACCATTTCTCGGTAGTCAATTCTCGAACCGTCACGCAAGGCCTAGCCACAGCCGCCGCCAACGCCTGCCTGCAAAACTCAATCCAAAACATGGACGCAGACAATCCGAACATCAAAGAATAATTGCTCAGCGGCAAGACGTGGCGACCGGGCGAGATTGAATTGGTGAAATGACAATGTACAATACTAGGCTCTGTCTGAAAAGCGTACTGTGTTAGAGGTTTGATATATGGCAAAAAAAACGACAAACAAAAAGAAGCTGCGGCGGGAAGCACGGCGCAAGGCGTTTGCTTCTGGTGGAGTTGTGGACAAACATCCCGTCCGCTTCAGCTTAATGGCAAAACCAATCGGCCCAGCCTGCAACCTTCGCTGCGAGTACTGCTTCTACCTTGAAAAAGAGGCTCTGATGGATCGGGGCGATCATCGCATGAGCGACGAGGTGCTCGATGCCTACGTGCGTAAGTATATTGAATCGCAGCCGGGTAAAGAGCCGATAGCGTTCCACTGGCAAGGTGGTGAACCGACACTGATTGGGCTGGACTTCTACCGCAATGTCGTCGAGCTTCAACGTCGCTATGCCGAAGGCAGACGAATTACCAATACGCTTCAGACAAACGGTATGCTGCTGGATGAAGAGTGGGGCCGTTTCCTCAGTAAGGGAAACTGGCTGGTGGGATTAAGCCTCGACGGGCCTAAGGATATTCACGACACCTACCGCATTGATACACATGGTGAGGGATCGTTTGACACCGTTATGCGTGGGTTGGAGGTACTGAAGCGGCATCGAGTCGAATTCAATGTTCTCACCAGCGTCACACCGAAAAGCACTGCTCGGCCGTTGGACGTGTATAACTTCCTCAAGCAGGTAGGTGTAAAGTTTGTTCAGTTCATGCCCATCGTAGAGCGATTACCCGACCACGCCGCTAAAGAACTGGGTTTACAATTGGCGGTGGGTGTTCGTGCTGGTGAGCGACTCCAGACGGTCAATATGACACCGTGGAGCGTCCAGCCGGAAGCTTATGGAGAGTTTCTCTGCCGCGTCTTTCATGAATGGGTGCAGAAAGATGTTGGTTCATTTGCCGTAATGAATTTCGAGTGGGCGCTGGCGAACTACATGGGAAAAAATCCCGGGGTCTGCCAGTGGATACCAGTTTG
>DAOUUR010000387.1 GCA_030668045.1 bacterium | reverse complement strand
GACCCGATTGAGTACAATCTTGACGGGATCAACCCAACGCAGGTGAAGCCGGAGATTGGCGTCACATTTGCCAGTATGCTGCGCTCGCTTCTCCGGCAGGACCCCAATATCATTATGGTTGGTGAAATCCGGGATCGTGAAACTCTGGACATTGCCATCCGTGCCTCGCTGACTGGACATCTTGTCCTTTCAACACTTCACACCAACAACGCCGTGGCCAGCATTACGCGACTGATGGATATGGGAACTGAACCGCTACTATTGTCATCATCATTGAAAATGATCGTGGCTCAGCGCTTGGTTCGCAAGAGCTGTCGAAACTGTCTCGACTCTACGCTTTCGGAGAACAACAAGCTTGCGGCTGCAAAACTCGGCATTCCGCTTACGCCCGACATGAAAAATAGCACAGGTTGTGACATATGCACAGAAACCGGTTACAAAGGCCGCACCTCAATATATGAGGTGCTGCCCGTCAGTGAGGCTGTACGCGGGGCAATCACCGCCCGCAGATCAGAAGAGGAGATTCTGAGTCTGGCTCGTTCCGAGGGCTACCTTACGATGCCTCAAATCGCCGCTGACGTGATAGCTGAGGGCATTACTACTCCAACAGAAGTATTGAGGGAAATCAGCAATTGAATAGGACTATGCGACAGAATAGATGCAGCAACATGTTGCGCACGATCATCGTCAGTGCCCTGTACATCTTCTGGTTAATTTGCCTTCCGGGAGAAGTACGGGCGGATGATAAGGTTAATGTCGACTCGCTTTCTGGAAATGAGCAATTCTCAGGTGTGTTGACAGCCACGCCTGACGACACTGATGCAGTATCGTTGGTGTCAAACAGGCTAAACATCGTTGATACGGTGGTGGTGATCCCACGATTGGACTTCTCATCTATCAGCCTCTTCGATGCTCTGACAGCTCTGGCCCGGGCCTATGACCTCTCCCTCTATATCGATTCGTCGGTGGCAGGCAACATATCGCTACGGCTGGATAATGTGTTACTCAATGATGCTCTCCTCTTCATAATTGAAGAATACGATTTGCAGTGGCGGAAGACAGGGAACATCATCAAGATATTCAAGCCGGTGGTACCGTTGCCCGAACCGGAGCCGCTCGATATATCATTTGCTGACGGACTGATCTCATTCGATCTGAAGAAGGCAGAGCTTGGCGATTTCGTGACTGCACTGATCGATCTGACCGGACGCAACATCATTGTGGAGAACAATGCTCGTGGGTATGTTAGCGGCAAGATTACTGAACTCGATCTGGAAAAAGCAATGCGCGTTGTTCTCCCCGCCAATGGTTTCACTTTCAAGAAAATCGACGATGTGATTTATGTCTCAGCAGCTGATGCCGGTACTAAGCCAGGGGCGAGAACTGCGAATTTGCATGTAAAGTACGAGGACAACCGCCTGAGTCTCGATGTTGCCAATACGAGGCTGTCAGATGTGATCTCGGCTGTCACTGTTGAGAGCGGAGCCAACATATTCGTTCAGACACAGCTTGAGGGGAATATCACCGCCAGCTTCTCTGACAAGACAGTTGAAGAGGCGCTGACTTATCTGCTTCTAAACTCCGAGTATACATTTAACGAAACGAATGGTATCTATTTCGTCGGCAATCGCAGTTCTGAAGATCTCCATGACACCAAACTGATCAGACTAAAGCACTTAATAGCAACTAACCTTGAATCGTTGATACCAGTATCGCTGTCGAAGCAGATCACCATCAAAGTCGTCAAGGAACACAATGGTCTAGCTCTTACCGGACCGAGAACTGCAATCGCCAGACTTGAATCATTCATAGAAGAATTAGATATTCCAACCGCCCAGGTGCTTTTTGAAGTGCTGGTTGTTGACTACACGACCACCGAGCGTGCAGAGTTCGGCATTACAGCCAATAACATGGGACCTGACTCTGATCTGCCCGGTCAAATATATTACCCTCAAATCGATTTGAGTACGGACGGACAGGGAGCCAATGCAAAACTCAGGTCAGCCGAGCGGCACCTCGGCATATCCAAATTAGGTATTCTAGGGGAAGACTTCTTTATCCGTCTGGAGATGATGAAACAGGAGGGTAAGGCCAATCTGATATCGCACCCGAAGATCGCAACTCTCAACGGCCACCCGGCCTCTATAAGTATTGGCACCTCACAGTACTATTTACTGGAGAGCCAGACCGTTTATCCTTCTCAGCAGTCAAATGTTTCGACCCAGACGTCCCAGCGGTTCGAGATTGTTCAGGCCGATATGAGCCTCGAAGTTGTTCCGTATGTCAACACCAACCGTGAGCTTATAGTCGAGGTCAAGCCGGAATTCAATACTCCCGCCGAGAGTTTTAATCCTGATATTCCTCCTACTATCAACCGGAGAGTCCTGAACTCGACAGTAAGACTTAAGGACGGTGAAACGATCGTCCTGGGCGGCCTGGTGCAGAACACAGTCACGAAGACAATTGATAAGCTGCCGATCCTTGGGGACATTCCGCTGATTGGTAGGCTCTTCCAAAACCGGCGCTCGACTGACGTCCAGTCAGAACTGATGATCTACATCACACCGCATGTTTACTTTGGTTCCGAAGGCGCTGTCAATATCGACACTCTCTTGATCAAGAAATGAGCAGAAGATCAAAATCAGAGTCCGGTGGTTTTCTCTCTGATCTTATCAGCGTTCGGGCCGCCGAATATTACCTCCTGATCGACTCTACCTCAATTCAGTTCTTGCGTTTATCCGGATCAAAGCGTGCTGATGTCCTCATGGCAGCCAGGATTGATGGTGAACCGGCGGACAGTGTGGTGTCATTTGTCGGCAAGCTGGCTTCTAATCGGCTCTACTACGGCCAGCCAGTCACAGTGTTGATTGACAACGATCAGACTTACTGCTACTTCAGACAACTGGACACGGTCAAGCCGACCGACGTTCTGAGAAAACTCAAGACGTTGCAACAAGAGGAGATAGAGTTCTCCTATCAAATCGCAAAGATCTCGTTGAAGGATTATCTAATAGCTCAGGGAATCGACAGGGCGTACCTGGCGACTCTGAAGGGAGTTCTGGCCGATCACAAGCT
>DAOUUR010000218.1 GCA_030668045.1 bacterium | reverse complement strand
TGGGTAAGAATCTTCGGAATTGCATAATCTGAAAGATTTGCCGATATTTAGATAGATGGAAAAGTTATTGCCAGAAACACGGAATTCTATCCTCCACCGGCCTACCGGGCTCCGGCCTACCGGACTCCAGTCCGCCACGATTTGGTCGTCTACAGGGTTGTATCTTGCACTGATCCTGATACTGGTAACCGGGAGCGTGGCAGCGACTCCGAATCTAATCAACTATCAAGGCCGTGTGACGGATGCCTCCGGAGAGCCGATGCCTGACGGAACATACGATTTCGCCTTTGGCCTTTTTGCAGACTCAACCGGCGGCCTGGCCGTCTGGTTGGAAACGGCAACCCTGACTACTCACGGCGGCCTCTTCACCCACCTTCTCGGCTCGGCCACCGTCCTGTGGTCGTCTCTCTTTGAAGAAAATGAAGCTCTGTTCCTTGAGGTCTTCGTTAACGGTGAAACGATCGCGCCTCGAACGTCTCTTTCGAGCGTACCTTTTGCCCGTATGTCCGGTGGTCTCTCAGTCCACGATGACGCCGGGAAACTTGCTGTTTCCACGAGTGCGCAGGAGCATTCGCTGATCATCAGCGACACCTCGGGGCAGCCCAGCATCATCCTTCAAGGAAGAGATGGCGACTCAGCCCTGGTTCTGCCCGATTCAGCCATCAACTCCGATGAGATACTTGATGAACCCGGCATTACGGTAAAATTCGAGATAGACCAGAAGGTGTTGACGACCGGAACGATGACTGACCTGGTTGCAATCTATGTCGCCACTCCAGCCAGCGGATACATTGTGCTGCATGGCAAGTGCTATCTCATGTTAAGCGGCACCACCGGACCGAACCGAGCCGACGTCCAAATCGACCTGGAATCTGGTGGCGATGCAACCTTTCCGTATTACTCCAGAGCCGGGCTAGGTGGGTATGTCAACGCCGAAACAAACTACTTCCCAATCTATGTTACCCGCACCTACTGGGCCGAGGCTGGCAATTACACTTTCCGCATGGAAGGACGTGCCAACAACCAGCCACCAGCCGATGCCCGCACCTGGGATCATATTTTGACTGCCTGCTATTATCCCACCAGCTACCGAGGCGTGCAGACGCTGTCTCATGAACCGATTGACCATCCGGCAGCAATCCCGGTGATCATCAACGACCCTGCCCACCCGGAACGGAATGGTGTTTTTTACGAAATTGATTTGCAGGAATATGAGAATTCGGATCAGGGAACAGAAAGTCCGTAACGCCTCCACACAATCGGGCTAAGCGCTTGTCACTTCAGCAACAGCATCTTGCGAGCTTCAGAATAATTGCCGACCCTCAATCGATATAGATAGACACCACTGGCGACCGTCGCCCCGATCTGGTCAGTTCCGTCCCATCGAACCTGCCCCTGACCCGCCTCTCTGAAACCGGAGAACAATATTCTGACCCTGCGTCCAAGAAGATTGAAAATGTCGATTTCTACGCGCGACGGAAAAGGTATCTCAAATCGTATCGTGGTTCCGGAATTGAACGGATTGGGGTAATTCTGCGAAAGGACATAGCTTTGTGGCAGGCTCACACGTTTGGGAATGACGGAAGTCAAGTCGTAAAGGTGCACCGACCCACCATCACTGGCGGCCACCAGACCGTTCTCAACAGCCAGCACGCCTCCACCGCGACCACCAAAGGCCAGCACTTCGGGGATGGTGTCGGCCAGATTCAAGACAATCAAGCCATCGGGTCCGATGCCAAAAAGTATCTCGTCAAGAACAACGGCATCAACGATCGGACCGGGAAGCGAGTAGGGCACGGCCATATCCTCGGGCCACAACGGGTCGTCAATATCCATTATGTTCACCTGATCCCATTGAAAAAGATAGGCCAGGGAGCCGCTTGAGACCGATGCGGAAATCGAAGAGGTAAAATCGCGCGCACCAAGCAGGTGCAAATCTAAATAGTGGTCGATTCGATAAATCTCAAATCTATGCTGAAGGGTTACTATTACCAGTGTATCACGTCTCTCTATTGCGCGAATAGCCCCATCAAACAACCACTCAGCCACCGGGTCGAGAGGTTCAGGAACATTTGCCTCGTACAATGCAATTTCAGTATCGCCTATGGCGGCCACCAGCGAGATTCCGTCGGGGCGACCGGCAGGTAACAAACGGATCGATCTAACCAGCCTGTCGCCGAGGCCAATCGATTTGATCACCACGAACGAAACCGGATCATTCGGGTGCAGGCCAACGACAATCCGTCGCGGCTCGTCAAGCAGCACCGCCAGCGTATCTCCATTTCTATCCAATGACCGCGCGCCGTTCAAGCCGGAGAACTCTCCGGCCAACTCCGGCTCATCCCCTTCGAAAGAATACAACTCAAGTGGACTCCCGGAACCAGCGGTCAGAAGTTTGCCGTCAAGTAGGATCAGATCGTCAACCGGTCCCGAACCCGATAACCCGGCTCGACCGTCGGAGAGAGGTTCCGATTGATATACCATGAGGCCACCCTCCTCACTGGGCACCAGCAGGTGATTTCGATCCGATGATTGAACAATGGCAGCACCGCGAACATTCCCGGTAACTATCGCGCTCTCCCTCAGCGAAAAATCTGATAACCTGATCTGCTCGGCAGTCCTGCCGCTGAGAACGATATAGGTCGAGTCGGTGGCGAAAATTGCCTGGGGACTGGTGACCCCCGCTATGGAATCGACCAGATCGGGACCGGTGTCGCCGTATTGCGCAATCAGAATCCCTTCTTCCCGACGAAGGATCAGCAACGTGCTGTCTGTGATCGCAAACGATTTAGCCCCCTCGGCCAAAGTGAATATCTCCTGAAGTGCTCCGAAACTCGGTCCGCTCAGGTCATATCGAAGGATTCCATTGAATTCGTCAAGGGCATACAATTCGCTCCCCGCAACCTCAACCTGGGTTACCAAAATTCCGGCACGGCTGATGTCGGCCAGGACGATATCGTCAGGAATAGTTACAACATATCTTGAGATGCCGTCGAACCATCGCGCCAGGTAGAGATCATTGCCGTGGAGTGCAAAATCGCCGAATGGCACACCGGGGGCAACACTGCCGATATGTTCCAGCGAAGGCAGCGAAGTCAGATCAACAAAATGAATGCAGTCATCAGTCGTCTGCACGACCATAAGATTCTCATACTGTTTCTGGCTGATCGGCACCGCTGCAAAATACAGATGCTGAAGCACGCTGTAGGATGAATCATCCGGGCTGTACTCAAGCACGGCCAGACCGGCGTCGGACAATCCGACTACATAGTCCTCAACCACTGTAACCTGAGAGTAACTGTGCCACTTGAGAGAGTGTTGAGGTATACCGTCGAACGTACCTTTTGCCCCCACCGTCAATGGCAACAGAAGGAGGCAGATCGCCAGCCAGCGAACGATCACTTGAGAAGCACCATCTTCCGCGTAATCAGATGATCGCCCACATTGAGACGATAGAAATAGACACCGGAAGCAAAGCCAGAACCATCAAAATCAGTCCGATACAGGCCACCCGTAAGGTGTTCGTCAATCAGAGTCGTAACTGTTTGCCCAAGAATGTTAAGCACTTCCAGCGTGACATGTGAGGTCGACGGCAGCGCAAATGAAATTTTGGTTGTCGGATTAAACGGGTTGGGGTAGTTGGGATAAAGCTCGACTCGCGCCGGTAAAAGGACTGGGGGTTGCTCCTCAACGCCAACGGAGAGGGCACTCCCGCGATAGTGACCGGAGTTGATGTTGTCATATAGAAAACGTGATTTGTTATTGCCGTCATCATAAGAAGCTTCAAAATCCCACACCAAGATATTCCAATCATCCCCAATCAGGACAACCTCGACGAGGCCATCGCCATCAAGATCATCAACCAACGGTGCATAACGTGAAGACAAGACATGATTTGCGCGGGATGGTGTGTAGATCGGCCACCCGGGAACGATCTGCGCCTGATGGTTCAGGATATATAGTTTTTCGCCGCCACCCGGCATGATGTATCCCGACCGAATCAATATCTCAGGATAATCATCGCCTAAGACATTAGCGACAGTAGGGGTAGCAAAGGTCACCCCCTGCACCAACGCCTCACCTTCGGGGCGACCATCACTGGAGATATAGGGAGTACCATCGGCCTTGAAAATATACAGCGAGGTAACATCAAATTCGAAAGTGGTCAGCAAAATCTCTGGTGATCCATCAAGGTCTAGGTCGGCAATAACAGGGTAAGAAACGATCCAGTCTTCGGCAGCAGGCATACGAACAGGGAAACCGGGGTACGGTTCCGACCCGTTGGTAGTCACCCAGATACCCGGAACGCTGGCAGTATCGACACCCACAGTGATAATCTCGGGGTGTTCATCGCCATCAAGGTCGGCCAGCGCCGTACCGCGAACCGAAGCAATGGTGGCAACCACTGGATCATTGATATCGTAGGCCGGTTGACCGTTAATCGACTTGAAGACGCCCACGCCGGTATACGGATAGCCTGAACTGTATGAAGCTATAACTTCGGTGGGACCGTCGCCCTCAATATCAACTGAAGTCACAAACGGTGAAACCTCGCCACCCTCTCGATAAATCTCCGATGACCGCGCATCGAACAAGGCGAAGAGCCCGCCCAGCGACGCAAAATGCGATCTCCCATCAAAGTCATAGGCCAGAATGTGACCAGCCAGGTTGATAATGACAATGGCCGAATCAGCAACCAGATACTTCTGACCGTTGTCGTAGTTGTAGTAACTGAAGCCGACAATCGTCGGATTGGGGTAGCCATATCCGTACGGCACTGAACCGGTATAGCAGTATTGCGGCCATCCGGGAACGATTGAACCGTCCCGATTGAACACATAGATACCGCTGTCATTAGTGCAGATTATCTCGTCTTCGCCGTCGCGGTCAATATCGTACACGGCTGGCACACAACGTGTGTCAATTTGAGGCAACACCGGGAAACCAGCCGCGATTGTCCCGTCGGAATGAAATAGATACAGACCTCTGCCACTTGCAACAACCAGTTCCCTGAAACCGTCCCGATCAAGGTCGGTACACACCGGCGATATGGCACCCTTGCTGGCAATTTGCTGGGGCCAACCATCGGTGAATGACGATTCTATCATCACCGCAACCGTATCGACCAACTCCGTAGCCTGATAGTAGCCATGCAGGTAGAATCGGTAGTCACCGGTATCCGCGCCAGAGGCTGA
>DAOUUR010000393.1 GCA_030668045.1 bacterium | reverse complement strand
CGCAGGCGGCTTGGATTCCGACTACGAAACGGCCCGCGTTCTGGTGGCTCTCGGAGACGAATGCGAACTTGAGAAGAGAGAAACACTTGAACTACTCGGGATCGTGGATGGGATGGATTCCGATTACGAAAAAGCCCAAATCCTCGAAAGGATGATAAGAACGTGCGACGGCGACGATGAGCTCGAAGAGGCGCTGCTTGATGTTATTGATCGCATAGACTCCGACCACGAAAGCGGCCAGCTGTATCGACAGTTGCGGCGGGGACCCAAGTCCCGCTCGTCGCGATCTTCGATAGGAACAGTTCCCGCGGTGCCAGCCATTCCCGCTATTCCTGCTATTCCCGCGATAGAGGCAGTTCCCGCTATACCGGCAGTTCCGTCGGTGCTGGATATGCCCGAGAAGGCGGACAACCCGATTCCAGAATGATCCAGCAGGGTCGCCGGCTAACAGGCTTGCGACCCCTCCCTCCTGATTCATCAACCCACGGTGGTTCTGCCTAGTAAAACAAAGATGCTATGGTGCGACTTTTCTTTTGATCTTTGGACCTCCGGTAGATAAATTGCAGGCTGTTGAATCTGAGAGCCCGCATGAGGAGAGCGCCCGTGAGTTCCGACACAACTGTTGAAAACCTGATCATCAATACAATCAGAACCCTGTCGATCGATGCGATCCAGAAAGCCAATTCCGGTCATCCCGGCGCGCCGATGGGTCTGGCTCCGGCTGCATATACATTGTGGGATAATTATCTGAAGTTTGATCCCTCCGATCCTCATTGGCCGAATCGTGATCGGTTCGTTCTCTCGGTCGGGCATGCTTCGATGCTGCTCTACAGCGTTCTTCATATCAACGGATACGACATCACCCTCGACGACATAAAGAACTTCCGCCAGCTCAATTCAAAGTGCGCCGGGCATCCCGAATATGGTCAGGCTCCGGGCGTGGAAACTACTACCGGTCCGCTAGGGCAGGGGGCTGCTACCAGTGTTGGCATGGCGATGGCGGAACGATGGCTCGAATCATATTTCAACCGCGACAGCAAGCTGATTGATTACAATGTGTTTTCGATGCTCGGCGATGGTTGTATGATGGAGGGGATCGTCTCGGAGGCAGCGTCGCTGGCCGGACATCTGGGATTGAGCAACTTGATCTGGATATATGATAGCAACAATATCACTATCGAGGGCAACACCGATATCGCTTTCACCGAGGATGTCTCTGCACGGTTCAGGGCGTACGGTTGGCGGGTTGAACTGGTCGAAGATGCCAACGACACAAAAACTCTGGCAAAGTCGATTGAGTTTGGTGTCAAAGAGACTAATCTCCCGACTCTGATCGTAGTGAAAAGCCTTATCGCTTTTGGTAGTCCAAACAAACAGGATAAGTCCGATGCACATGGTTCCCCGCTGGGTGAGGACGAAGTTGCGGTAACCAAAAAAGGCTACGGATGGGATCCGGCGAAAACGTTTCATGTTCCCGAAGAAATCGACCGGTACCGTGACCATGCGATCAAGAGAGGACGGAAGCTACGGAAAGAATGGCAGGCAGTGTACGGGGAGTTCGCCGCTGCCAACCCTCAACTGGCCCGCGAATTTGAAATGATTCAGGCTGGAGAAATCCCCACCGGATGGAATAAAAATCTACCGACTTTCACCCCCGACTCCAAAGGCATCGCTACTCGATCAGCCAATGGAAAAATTTTAAATGCTGTGGCTTCGGGTGTTCCCTGGTTTATCGGTGGTTCCGCCGATCTGGGACCATCAAACACAACCGTGCTTGCTCAAGCCGGTGATTTCCAAAAAGGTTCATACGATGGCCGCAACCTCCATTTTGGAGTGCGGGAACATGCGATGGGTGCCATTGCCAACGGTCTTAATCTGAGTGGATTGAGATCGTACGTGGCTACCTTTATGGTCTTCAACGATTACCTCCGTCCGGCCATTCGTCTGGCGGCGCTGATGAGTCAGCCTGTGATCTATGTGTTCACCCATGACAGTATCGGGGTTGGCGAAGATGGCCCCACCCACCAACCGGTCGAGCAGCTTGCCGCTCTCAGAGCTATCCCGAATCTTGATCTTTTTCGTCCCGCCGATGCTACCGAATTGATCACACTCTGGAACCATATCATGACCAGCGAAGACAGGCCGGTTGCTCTGGCGCTGACCCGTCAGGCTGTGCCGGTGATTGACCGGACGATCTACAAGTCAGCCGATGGTGCCCTCAAGGGAGCGTATGTTCTGGCTGACTGCGATGGTACCCCGGAGGTCATCCTGATAGGGACCGGCTCGGAAGTTCATCTCTGCCTTGACGCCTATAATGAGCTGACGGCCGATGGCGTAAAAGCACGGGTTGTCAGTATGCCAAGTTGGGAACTGTTTGAACGTCAGGACGCCGCCTATAAAGAAGAGGTCTTGCCGCAAGCGATCAAGGCGCGGGTAGCGGTTGAGGCCGGGGTTAGTATGGGCTGGGACAAATATGTCGGATGCAGCGAGTCTGGCAGAGTGATCGGCCTGGACAGTTTTGGCGAATCAGCCCCCGCATCGGAGCTATTCCCAAAATTCGGATTCACGGTTGAAGCGGTTGTTGAGGCTGCGAAACAGGTGATTGGAGCGTAGCCCTCCGTTCGTCACTGCGCACTTTTGTTATATTAGTGCCCGATAGCGCGTTAGCCGCGAATCGCATGTTTGCCGCTCTCAGCTACTGGTGATCAGACAAGCGTCCCTTAACCCAGTTCTCCAGTCCGTCGGTTACGATCAACTCCTGCGCCGCGGCGCCGATAGCGCTGATCGAATAGGTCTTGCCGTTAGTGCTCAGTGTCGACTTCACGAAATCAATCATTGCTTCAACGTCGGTGGCAATGGTCAATTTCTCTGTGCCGAACTTCTCTTTTAGATCGTTGATCAGTTCGGGGCACTCAATTGCGAGAAAACCATTGTTGATGGCGTTACGCTTGTATGTTTCGCTGAACGATCCGGCAATTACCAGTTGCACGCCGCGATACT
>DAOUUR010000095.1 GCA_030668045.1 bacterium | reverse complement strand
GCAGCTGATACTTGGAAGCGATACTCTTCATCACCGGACCGGCCGGAATCAGCCAGTGACCTGCGACAACCTGGATCGATTCTTTCTCGATTATTTCAAAGGCAGCTTTGCGGAAACAGTCGAGGAAATTCTTGAATCGAAATATTCCCGTCACCGACCCAAGCACCAGTTTGTGCATCGCTCCCCGGTACGCTAAGTTCTCGTCCTCATCGGAACCGTAGCGAAAACGGTAGATCGTTACCCCGTCCTTCTCTTCGTATTCCGGGGCGCCCGGATGATGAGGTGCCAGCACGATAGGCTTGATACCATGTTCGGGGAGACGACGGTTGAGAACCGAGAGGAAGACGCCAGCAAAGTCACCGTCAAAGCGCGGATAGTTGTGGGTAATCACTAACAGGCGAATAGGATCAGGCATGGCTCAATTCTACGAAAAACGATAATCGAACAAAATATAAATTTTACTCACACGCATAGCATGTTATACTCGCAATACATGTTATACTTGTAATGCATGTTATACTTGGCTATTCGACTATGTGTTCAGACCGACTAAACAAACTCCAGTTTGCTGAAAATATCGATTTCAGCGAAATCCTCACCAATCCTATTCTCGATATCGCAGCTCGGTTCTGGGACGATGACCGCTACGCTGCCTTCCGGGTTTGTTATCGTTCGATGCGGATTATCGACGACATGGTGGACGACCGCAAAGCGACCGGCGAAGCCCTGACCGACCTGGAGCAAACCCGCTACGTCGCAATGCTTACCGATTGGCTGGAGGCGTTCAAAGCGGGGCGGGCAGATTTCCCGTTTGTGACGGAGCTTCGCGAAATCGTTGATCGATTCGCCATGCCGACCTGGCCATGGGAACGACTGGCCATGGCGATGATCTACGATTTGTCACACACATCGTTTCCTTCCTTTCGCGCCTTCCGCAGATATACCGAAGGAGCAGCAATCGCTCCGGCCTCGGTTTTTATGCACCTGTGTGGAGTCAGGTACGAATCGAACCGTTTTCGGTCACCAACTTTTGATATTTGCCAAGCCGCCCGCCCGCTGGCTCTTTTTTCGTATCTGGTGCATATCGTCAGAGATTTTGAAAAAGACCAAAAGAGCAATTTGAATTACTACCCTGATTCGATCCTGCAATCACTCGGCCTCACCCTCTCCGACCTGAGAACAGCCGCCACCGATGGCAAAATCGAACCGCCCCTCCGCCGCCTCATCTCCACCTATCGCCGAATTGCCGAATACTACCGCCAGAGAGCAAGAATCTCCGTTGACAAGGTCACTCCTATGATGCCGCCACGATACTCGCTCAGCCTCGAAATCATCTATTCCCTGTATTTGCAGATATTTGAGCGAATCGATCCGGATGAAGGAAAATTCACCACTGATGAGCTCAACCCGCTACCGGATGAAGTCAAAGACCGGATTGAAGCGACAGTTTCAGCCTTTCATTCTTAGAATTTTTTACTTTCTGGGAAGATTTACCCCCTTTTCTTGATACTATATGCAGAGTTGAGCGCTGACAGGAATGCTGTTGCGGTCTCAACTCATAATTGTATAAGAAACGGAGCATAAAAATGAAGAAACTCGGACTAGCATTACTCATTCTGATGCTGTCAGCATCGCTTCTGGCTGATGAGATGGCTGTTACGGTTTACAACAGCAATCTCGGAGTGGTCAGCGAAACACGAACGCTCGATTTCCAGAAAGGCACCAATCGACTCAGTTTTCCTGATGTCCCATCGCTGATCGACATCAACTCGGTCCGGTTTGCGCTTGAGAATAACAGTCACCGCGTCTCAATCCTTGAGCAGAATTTTGCCTTCGATCTGGTCAATACGCGAAAAATCTACGACCGCTATGTTGACAAAGAAATAGAACTGGTCGACAAAGATGGCCGCCTCTACAAAGGTACTCTGCTCTCATCGAGCGACGGCGCTGTAGTCCTCCGCGACAAATCGGGTGGAATCAAGATTGTGCGGATGGATGGGATCACTGAAGTCAATTTCCCGACTCTCCCCGATGGCCTGATCACGCGTCCCACCCTCTTTTGGCTGTATCAGTCCGATTTTGCCGGATCGATTGACAGCCGCGTTTCATACCAAACAGCCGGGATGAACTGGACTGCGGAATATGTCGGTGTGCTCTCAAGCGAAGAAGATCGGCTTGAAATCTCCGGCTGGGCTGCTATCGGCAACACCTCGGGCAAAACCTACCGCGACGCCTCCCTAAAGCTGGTAGCAGGAGATATTCATCGGGCGGCCTCGCCCCGTCCAACACCGCCACGAGGCATGGAAATGATGATGGCAGAGAAGAAAATGGGAGCGGGATTTGAAGAAAAACCTTTCTTTGAGTACCACCTTTATACACTGCCCCGAAAAGCCACCCTTGCCGACAAGGAGATCAAGCAGATATCGCTGTTTGACCCGGCTACCACGGGGGTCGAAAAGAAATTTCTCTACCGCCCCAGTCAGGACCCAAAACATGTCGAAGTTGTCCTTGAGTACGTCAACTCCGAATCAAACGGTCTGGGGATGCCGCTTCCGGCCGGGAGAGTACGGCTCTTCAAGGCTGATGACGACGGTGCCCTTATCTTGCTGGGCGAGGACCGAATCGAGCATACACCTGCAAATGAAGAAGTTACGCTAAAAGTCGGCACAGCTTTTGATATTGTCTGTTCGGAGACTATGACGGACCAGTCGATGGTATCCAAGCGAATCGAAGAACGAACTTTTGAGATTGAGCTACGCAACCGCAAAGACGAAGCGATAGCAATTGATATTGAAAAGCGGCTCCACGGTTTCTGGTCCGTTGTAGAAGCCGATTTCAAGTACTCCAAGAAGGACGCCAACACGGTCACCGCCACAATAACGGTTCCGGCGGGTGAAACCAGAACCCTGACTTATTGTGTAAGGTTTGAGTATCGTTAGACTTAAACTTGGTTGACAAGGTTTTTGATGTCCATTAGATTCAGTGCATAAGGATAAGAACCTACAGAGTTTTTAGGAGGAAACGGTGAAGAACATAGCAAAGTATATTCTACTGGCGACTCTCATTGTCGCAGTGGTGGCGGTGAGCGTCTCCCACGGCAGAAAACTCCCGGTCGGAACCTATATCTCGTCGGTGAAAATTGAGATCATATCTGGCGAAGTGGAACGATACAATCTCGCCATTGCCTACCTCGATTCTCTGGCCATGCATTATGGTCCCCACGCCGAAGCTCTTAATCTTAGGGCACAAATCGAGGTTGATCTGATCGAAAAATCATCCAGCCCACAGGACAAATCGCCCCATGTGGAGACCATGGTCGCCTATTTTGATTCGCTCAAGGCTTGCTGTGACAACAAAGACATCAAGAAAAAATATCGAAAGAACTGTGACAAATACGTTCAGGTAGCCGACTCAATCAAGGTTAAATACTGGCGAGAATTCTATAACGCAGGCATCGAACAACTTGGTGTCGTCAAGGATGCCATCGAGGAGCGCGATCTCGAAACAGATTCTGCATCAATTGCCTTTATGAACGAATCTATCGAAGCAAACACTGATTCCTGTATCGCTAATATGAAGCTCAGCATTGTCATTGACGACACCGACTACCGCTCATATGTCGCTGTTGGCAGTGTCCATGCGCAGAAAGAAGATGTTGCTGCATCTACCGAATGGCTCTTGAAAGGTCTTGAGAGAACCGACGACCGAGCCTCCCTTCTATTGCAAATTGCATACAATCATATCAAGCTAACCAAATATGAGGCCGCTATCCCGTTCTTGAAAGAGTACGTGGAACTGACGCCCGATGATATTGTCAACATGGGCAATCTCGCCGCCTGCTACAACAACACGCAGCAATATGACGCAGCTGCAGAGACATACAAACAAGTGGTTGCAGCCGACCCCAGCAACGCCGACGCTCTGGTCAATATCGGTCAGTATTTCAACCAGAGAGCCAGTGACGCCTCTGCGCAGGCCATCAAGACTGAGGATGAAGCCGCCAAAATGGAGTTATTGGCCCAGAAGGAATCGTATTTCGATTCCTCTATTGTTTACTTTGGACGGGCAGTTGAGGCGCAGCCGGAGAACGCCGATGCTCTGGAACAGTACGCGGTCATCAACGCCCTCAGGGAACACTACGAAGTAGCCGCTGAAGGATTTGAAAAGTTGATCGTATTGAAGCCAGGCAATCCCGATGTTTTGACTTCGCTTGGCGATTGCTACCTTTATCAGAAAAACTACAAGAAGTCAGCGGAGGCATACGAAAAGGTCGTGGAGCTCGATCCGACAAATCTTCCCATCTGGCAGAACCTCCAGGACCTCTATCTCGAGACCAAAGAGTCTGAAAAACAGAAAGCCGCCGCCGCCAAAGTCAAGGAGCTTTCAAAATAGGCTCACAGTCGGCAATAGTCCGGGCCAGGCCCCTGATGTGAAATAAATATGAGACGGTCGGTTTCCCCGGCCGTCTTTTTTTTGCTATATTCCCCCATGCCTCTACCAGAAACGTATGCTCGGATTGCTGTCTCCGGACCGCTCCGCCGAACCTTCACCTATCGCCTTCCCAACAATATCCCCTCTCCAGAGCCGGGCCAGCGTCTCCTCGTTCCATTTGGGCGAACCAGAAAGGTTGGGTTCTACCTCGAACCAGCCGAACCACCGCCGGGTATCAGCATCAAGAACATCGAAAAGGTACTGGACAAACGCTCGTATCTGGACGCCAACCTTTTCCGTCTCTGCCTCTGGATGGCAGACTACTATTTCGCCAACCCGGCCGACTGCCTCCTCTCGGCATTGCCCACCGCCTTGCGCATCGGCAAGACCGCTCAATTTGCGTGGACCGCGACTATCCCCGACTACCTACCGCCCTCAGTCTCGAAACCGGCCGCTCCCGGAAAGAACCTCTCAGCCGTTGCCCTGCAGAGAATTCAGAAAATGGCGCTGCTTGAACGACTCGTCAAAGAAGGCGCCATAGAAGAGCATTGGCCCTCCAGTCCGCTGGAGAACAAAAGACGTACTCGCGGATTCACCGCAATTGGAACTTGCAACTGGGCCGAATATTTCGGCTCCGGGAAATTTCGACCTGAGCTCTTCGATGGCATCAGAACACGACCCGAACTAATTGCGGCAGGCTGGACCAACTACCGAATCCGAAAAGCGTGCGCCGATGGCATACTTGAAATCGTCCAATCATCTGGGGATGACTCAATTCTTGATTTCATCCCTCCTCGAACCGATGTCGGCGACCTTACTCCCAATGGTGAACAACAGGCGGCCATTGATCGGCTGAGCAAGGAACTCAACGGCACGTTTTCTGTCACCTTGCTCCATGGTGTAACCGGATCGGGCAAGACGCTTGTCTATTGTCACCTCTGCCGGAAAGTCCTATCACAGAACAGAACCGCGTTGGTGTTAACGCCGGAGATAGCCCTTGCGGGAACAACCTTGTCGTATCTTCGAGGTTTTTTTGGCGATGATGTCACCGTTCTCCATTCGTCCATGACCGATCGCGAGCGTCTGGAAAGCTGGCGAGGTATCCAACAGGGAAAGTATCGCATCGTCGTTGGACCACGTTCGGCGATTTTTGCTCCACTACCAAACCTGGGGGTGATCATCGTCGATGAAGAACATGATGGTTCCTACAAGCAGGACAATCCCTCTCCACGATTCCATGGCCGTGACTCAGCTATCATGCGGGCCAAGATAGAATCGGTGCCGATTGTTCTCGGGTCCGCTTCACCTTCGCTTGAGTCATACTATGCCGCAAGCCAGGGTCGATACAACTTGATCCAACTGACCCAACGACCTGCCGGCGCTACTCTTCCCGATGTACGTGTGGTGGATATGAAAGATCAACGTATCCGCGGCACCCATGACTATCTCAGCTATCCTATGAAAAAGGAGGTGGAGATACGTCTTGATGCCGGAGATCAGGTTATCCTCTATCTCAACCGACGCGGCCACTCACCGGTATTGAAATGCTCCAACTGCGGCTACACACCTTCCTGCCCACACTGCCAGGTTAAGCTGACCTATCACAAAGCCGGGCGCAAACTAAGTTGTCACTATTGCGGCCATGTTGTGATTAACTACGATGCTTGCCCGCAATGCCAGAGCCCGGATTTTCTCTACCTTGGTGTCGGCACTCAAAAGATCGAAGAGAACCTTCCCATCCTGTTGGAGAAAGCCGAAATTGCACGCTTCGATTCCGATAGCACTGCCGGTCGCAAGAACGCTCACACTATTCTAACCGATTTCCGAGAGAAGAAAAACAACCTGCTTCTGGGGACGCAGATGGTCACCAAGGGGCTGGACCTTCCCGACGTCACACTGGTGGGAGTTCTCTCCGCCGACGCGGCGCTCGACATGCCCGACTTCCGTGCTTCGGAAAAAGCGTTTGCACGTCTCCTGCAGGTAGCGGGACGATCGGGTCGGGCCGGGAAAAAAGGCGAAGTTCTGATCCAGACTTTCTATCCCGACAGTAGCGTTATCGGCCACGCCGCCAAACAGGATTTTAAGTCGTTCTACCAGGAAGAGCTACCGTCGCGACAGGCGCTGAGGTATCCCCCGTTCGCTCGTCTGATCAATTTCGTTCTCACCGCAAAGGATGAAAAGACCCTGGAAGAAACGGCACTCCGTTTCCGAGACAATCTAAAAGATCGCATTGGCAAATCGGACGTACAGGCCGAATTTCTCGGACCTGCGGCCTGCCCGATGTACTATCTGAGAGAACACTACCGCCGCTGTCTGCTGATCAAAACCCGACAGGTGCTCAAGCTGGGGGAACTGCTCACTGCCTGGGACTACTCCAAACCACGCTTCGGACTGCCATCGACAGTCAAGATCACTGTCGACATCGACCCCGATGACATGATGTAGGGCGCTCCATCCCCGAACAGCCGGCCGCCTACAAAAGCTAGATAGTAGGGGTAAGCGGTTATGGATCAGTGGCTTGCGGGGAAATGGGTTCGTTTGGTGTTTTTTGGGTTTGGGAGTGGTGGGTTGGTAGTCTTTTTGGAGGCAATGCCTCTCTTTAGGAGGCAACGCCTCTTTTTGGCGGCACTGCCGCCCTTGAATAATGGCTCTTTCCGCTCCGCGGTGTCTTTGTGTGCAATGGACGCCGTGGATTGTTTGAGCGGTGATCTGGTAGGCGTAGAGTTGTTCTTTGCTGACGGTCATGACGGATTTGTCCTTTGCGATAATAGGCGGTAACGTTATCAGAAGTGGTATGATGTGGATTTTGGACAGGCAAGCCTGCTTTAAGGCACCGGCATGCCTGCTATTGTGGTGTCAGGTTGCAAGCCCTTAACAACAAACCGGCCCGCCGCGGTCGAAGATGCGCCGAGGCGTGCGGGCCGGTCACAGCTTGGTGTCCGTTACGGGCAGGCTGGTGGTGCCGGGCCGAGCTCCGGTACGCCAAACAGATACTCCACCAGGTAGGTAATATCAGATATGTTGATATTCTCTTCAGTGTCACCGTTGGCGTTACCTTCTTCTGGACATGGCGGCGCTGGGCCCAGCGGTACACCGAACAGATAATCAACGAGGTACGTGACATCAGAGATATTGATATTCTCGCCTTCGTCTCCGTTGGCATTGCCACGAATATCTATACAGCAGCCCAATGAATACAGAGCAAAAGTCCGGGAGTATTCGGAATAAACGGCACCGTCATGCGCCCGCACCCTCCAGTAGTAGATCGTGCTGTCAGTCAGCGGAGTTAATATGGCATATTCGGGGTCGGTCAATCCTGTCAGGTCATAGACCGGATCACCGATGTAGT
>DAOUUR010000352.1 GCA_030668045.1 bacterium | reverse complement strand
GCGCGTTGGCCAGGAAATCGCTATTGGCCAGTTTGCGGGAGAGGCGTTCCAATAGATTCTGCAGGTTGGCCAGCTCTTTTTCGAGTCGTTTTTTCTCGACCTCAATATCTATAATAACGGCCAGCGGTACAAATATCTCAGCGCCGGAGATAACAGCCGATGCAGAAACCGGAGGCTTCTTGATGTCTGTTCCGGCAAAGAGGTTCTCCACGCGAATCAACGACCGGAAATAGCTGATGTTCCTATCCAGTAGTTTGCCATAGGAAGACTCGTCAACTCTGACATAGAGGTCCGATTGTTTCGATGGATGAACATTCAACTCCGCTCGTATCGAACGCACCGCCGTTACTACCGCCTGAATCTGTTCCAGGCTCTGCTCAAGGTCATCATCGACATGGCTGCCGTCAGTTTCCGGCCAGGGGCCGAAAGAGATCGTAGCTTTTTCATCGTCGGTCAGATTCATCATGTCGAGATATATCTGTTCGGTAACATACGGTACAAAAGGATGAAGCAGTTTGAGAATCTTGTCCAGTACGTAAGTGGCAACATCAAGTGAGCCGTCCCGAATAGGAGTGTTGGGCTGGTCGGGTTTGATCAGTTCCACATACCATGAGCAATAGTCATTCCAGACGAAATTGTACAGAGTCTTCGCTGCGGTCGAGAGCCGGTAATCATCGATAGCCTGATCAACCTGTTGGATCGTCCTCTCCATGCGCGAGAGTATCCAGCGGTCGGATATGACCAGGTCGCTGTTGTCAACTTTGTCGATGACAGGTTGACGGCCGTCGAGGCGCATCATTACAAACCGCGAGACCTGATGCAGCTTGTTAACAAAATTGCGGCCTATCTCAAAAGTGTTCTTGGCAACGCACGGGTCCTGACCATCGGGCGTGGCCAACACCAACGACATACGAAGAGCGTCGGCGCCATACTTGTCAATTATCTCAATCGGATCAATGCCGTTGCCCAGCGACTTGGACATGCGGATACCGTTGGCATCGCGAACCGTGCCATGAATATAAACATCGGAGAACGGTTCCTGCCCCATGAACTCGTATCCGGCCATAGCCATGCGTGCAACCCAGAGGAATATGATCTCGGAGGCGGTACTCAAAACGCGCGTGGGGTAGAACTTTTTCAAATCGTCGGTCTTCTCAGGCCACCCCATAGTGCTGAACGGCCAGAGCCACGAAGAGAACCAAGTGTCGAGAACGTCTTCATCCTGAACCAGTGTCTCAGGGTCGTAGCCGGGGCAATCTCCGGCTTTGGGACGATCTACCGAGACAAAGTACTTACCGTCTTCAGCATGCCAGACAGGGATGCGATGTCCCCACCATAGCTGTCGGGAGATACACCAGTCGCGAATGTTTTCCATCCAGTGCAGGTATGTTTTTTCCCAGTACTCGGGATGGAATCTGATCTTCTTGCTCTTGACCGCCTCAATAGCAGGTTGGGCCAGCTCTTCCATCTTGACAAACCACTGGTCGGAGAGGTACGGTTCAACAATTTCGTGACAGCGGTAACAGGTGCCGGCAGACAGATCGTGCTTTTCGATTTTCTCGAGGTGACCCTTCTTCTTCAACTCTTCGACAAGTTGCTTACGGGCATCAAATCGATCAAGACCTTTGAACTTTCCGACGTTCTCATTGAGGGTACCATCGGTATTGAGGATATTGATTTCCTCGAGGTCATGGCGGCGACCGATCTCAAAGTCGTTCGGATCATGGGCCGGGGTTACTTTGACCACACCGGTTCCGAACTCCGGATCAACATAGCTGTCGGCAATGATCGGAATCTCCCGTTCTAGAATCGGCAGAATGACAGTCTTGCCAACATATTTGGCGAAGCGGCTGTCTTTGGGGCTGACCGCAAGAGCGGTATCACCAAGCATTGTCTCCGGTCGGGTCGTGGCGACGGTCAAGAAATCGTCGGATCCCTTGATCTTGTAACGGATATACCAGAGGTGGCTGTCAAAATCTTTGTGCTCGACTTCATCGTCGGACAACGAAGTGCGGCACGAAGGGCACCAGTTTACAATACGATGCCCGCGATATAGCCAGCCTTTTTTGTGAAGATGTAAAAACACTTCGGCCACCGCGCGCGAGAGACCTTCATCGAGTGTAAAACGGGTGCGGTCCCAATCGCAACTGCAACCCATCCGCCGTAGCTGGTTGAGTATTCGGTCTTTGTGATCATAGGCCCAGTCGGAAGTGCGTTCCAGGAATTTCTCTCGTCCCAGTTCACGGCGAGTAGTGCCTTCTGCGACCAGTTGTTTTTCGACCACTACCTGAGTGGCGATTCCGGCGTGATCGGCACCCGGTATCCACACCGACTCAAAATTCTGCATCCGGTGCTTACGTATGAGAATGTCCTGGATCGTGTTGTTGAGGGCGTGCCCAAGATGAAGGATATTGGTGACGTTGGGCGGGGGGATGACAATTGTGTAGGCCTCTTTGTCCGAATCGGCACGCCCATTGAAAACCTTGTTCTCAATCCACCGACTGTACATTGCGTTTTCAACTTCAGCCGGTGAGTAGGCCGCCGATTTCTTTTGGGTTTTTTCGTTTTTGTTGCTCATAGGTAACCAATACTCTATATTCGAAATTCATGGAGCCGGCTGAGCCGGCCTTTTAGCAAAGACGTACATTATAGCTGTGCCTCGCCGCTCTGTCAAGTCGCCGACATGTCGGTTTGCCGCCGACAGGTTGGGTGTTTTTTGGTTGGCTCGCTTAAGCGACGAGAGTCAGGGTCTAATTTCATTATGTCGGAACAGAAAAAAGAGATATTAGGGAAGAATTTAAGCCCCTTTCAGCGACTGGTCAGGATTATGGCCATTTTACGGTCTGAGGAGGGCTGTGCCTGGGACCGTAAACAAACGCACCAAAGCCTGCTACCGTATCTGATTGAAGAAACCTACGAAGTCCAGGAAGCAATTGAGGCCGAAGACTGGCCGGGATTAAAAGAAGAACTGGGCGATCTGATGTGCCAGATTGTCTTTCACAGTCAACTCGCCGCCGAACGGAATGTCTTCGTCATAGATGACGCCGTCAATCTGATTGCCGACAAACTCGTTGCCCGTCACCCTCATGTCTTTGGCGAGAAAAAAGACCTCAGCCCCGATCAGGTGCGCGATCAATGGGAGCAGATCAAGGTTGAGTCGGGTGAAAAAAAATCGGTGTTGTCCGGTCTGCCGCATTCGATGCCTTCCTTAACGATGGCTTATCGAATGGGAGAGAAGGCGGCCGGGATCGGATTTGACTGGAACAATGCTTCCCAGGTTGTTACCAAACTCGACGAAGAACTCTCGGAAGTAAAAGCAGAGATCGAGTCGGG
>DAOUUR010000320.1 GCA_030668045.1 bacterium | reverse complement strand
GAGCCTTGGCAACGATTGGTTGTAGCTTTGGAGCCACTTCTGGCATTCGTATTCGTAACATTCTTGGTGCTGGCTTTGCGACGTCTCTTCCGGCGGAGAGCGGTATAAGCACCACATCGTTGACAAAGCAACCGGCAACGCGTATCTATCGGCTAGCGTCAGTGAAAAACTCAAGGAGGACATAATGCCTGAAGTGAAATTCTTAGGACACGCCTGCGTCACCATTACCGAGGGAAACCATAAGCTCATCATCGATCCGTTTCTGACCGGTAACCCGGTCGCCTCGGCCAAGGCCGACGAGATCGAAGCCGACTACGTGCTGGTGACTCACGGACACGGCGACCATATCGGCGATACAGTCGCTATTGCGAAGAAGAACGACGCTACTGTGATCGGAACATTCGAACTGGTCAGTCTGGTCGGCAAGGAAGGTGTCAAGACGCACCCGCTGCACATCGGCGGTGGCCACGATTTTGATTTTGGCCGCGTCAAGGCGACTATTGCCCATCATGGCGGTGGCTATGGTCCCGACGCTTCGCAGTACACCGGCCCGCCGGTCGGATTTTTGGTGACTATTGGTGGCAAGACGATCTACCACGCCGGCGACACCGGCCTTTTCTATGACATGAAACTGATCGGCGAGATGAACAATATCGACCTGGCCTTCCTCCCGATAGGTGACAACTTCACGATGGATCCCGATGATGCGATCAAGGCGGCTGAGTTTTTGCAACCGAAGAAAGTCGTGCCGATCCATTACGACACCTGGGATCTGATAGCCCAGGATGCGGCCGCCTTTGCCGCTAAGGTTAAGAACGCCGAGGTTGTGATCCTCAAACCGGGTGAAGGCTGCAGCGTTTGAACAACGCAACATAGGGAAACATGAAACGGGTCTCGGCCCGTTTTTTTTATTGATCGGGGGAGTATCTCAGACTAAGATGCCTCTGTCGTTGGTACAAACGTCTTGGATTGAAGTATAAGGAACAGATGAAAAAACTACTTAAGATATTGCTCTGGTTGGCCGGGATATTTCTGGTCGTGCTCATACTGGCCGTTGTTGGCCTGAAACTATTTTTTCCCGCCGAGAAGATCAAAGCTCTGGCAATCGAAACTGGTAGCGAAAAACTCGGGCGTGAGATCACCGTTGAGGGTATCGATGTCTCGATCTGGGGTGGCGTGGGCGTCCAGCTTGAGAAGGTGACCGTCAGCAATGCGGCAGGTTTCCAGCCGGCACACATGCTCACCGCCGATCATGTTGATGTCAAAGTTCAGCTGTGGCCGTTGATCGGAGGCAATGTTCAGGTCGATAAACTGATTGTCGAGCAGCCGCGTATTGTTCTGCATAAGAAATCCGATGGGTCCAATAACTTTACATTCGCAGCTATCGACGAAAAAGCTCCCCCCGAACTGGTGGAGGGAACGCCTCCGGAAGCACGAGCGGCAGCGGCGGTGGTGGCGTTTGATAAACTCGAAATCAACGGCGGCAACCTAAGCTACACCGACGATAGCTCGGCGATCAGTCTGGACGTTGTGGGGCTCGATATAGCATCGTCGTTGGCTACCCCACGCGAGACGGTGTATCGTTCCAGTGGGACTATCAAGGCTGAGCGTATCGCCCTTACCGGTGTCGCAGCATTGCCAACCTTGAATCTTGCGCTGGACTATGGTGTCGAATACGATCTTGCCACCCACCGCATTCAACTCGACGAGACCGACTTGGAAGTCAATGGGCTCAGTTTTCTACTGAGGGGAGAGGCAACTGTGCCCTCGGCTTCCGATACTACTCTACAGGGTCGCGGGAACATCAAGGCCGAACGGATCGCCGTGGCCGACCTTTTTGGTTTCTTCTCCGAAGAACAGAAGGCGTTGCTGGCCGATTATGATATCGCCGGTGAGTTTGCGCTTGATCTGGATATCGACTACGATGAAGCGCGCGACGATCCAATGGTATACGCCGGTGCTGCCGAGGTGACCGATATGCGTTTGTCTCGAAGCGATATCGCCGGTGAGTTGCGGTTCGCCCGTGCGATTGTTGATTTCAAGCCGAACAACTTACGATTGAATATCGAGGATGGCACCTTTGATGGTCAGCCGCTCAGGGGTCATCTGGTGGTGGACAACTTTGACAACCCGACTGTCAACGGCGATTTGGCCGGTCGGTTCAATCTCGCTTTTGTGCAACCGTTCCTGCCCGCTGAGAGTCAACATCAGCTTGCCGGTGAGAGCGAGTTTGATCTGAAGTTCTCCGGTAACATCAAAGAGTATCAGAATGTCGACTTTTCCGGAAGTATTGCCGTTACCAACGGGCGGTACAATTCTGTTCTGCTGCCCGAACCAATTGATGCCCTGAATCTCGAATTGTATTTTGACAATAACGTCCTCAACATCCGCTCGTTTTCCAGCCGTACGGCATCCGGTGATCTGAATCTGACTGGTCGTATCGAAGACTTCCTGCCGTATATAATGGCCGACTCGGCCAACCCGCCCGATGTAAAACCGGTCGTTGATCTGACTCTCGACGGCAACATCAATCTGGCGATAGTAAATGATTTTCTGCCGCCAACGGGCAGTCCGGAACTTAGCGGTTTGCTCAGGATGGAAATGACGCTGTCGGCACGTCTGGGTGACTATGATTCGTTCAAGCCGTTTGGGACCGCTGAGATCACCGGCGCGACCTACACTGATTCACTGCTGCCGGAACCTGTCAAGAATCTGGAAGGCACATTGTCGGTAACGCCTGACTCTATTCGGATAGACAACCTTACCGTGCAGTTTGAATCGAGCGACATGACGTTCAGCGGCAAGTTGATTGATCCGTTTCCGTATCTGATGCCGATTTCGGAGGAGCAACGTGGCAAAGTCAAGCGACCGACTTTCGATTTCCGGATCACGTCAAACAGATTCGATGTAGATAAGCTGTTCCCTGAGGCTGTCCCTGGTGCAGCGACCGATGAGACACCGTCGTTTGCCGAAGATTCGATCTCGATGATGATCCTGCCTGATTTTAATGGTGGCGGAACGTTCCACTTTGATTCCCTCATATATAGTCGCGTTGAGTTTGATAATGTCGATGGAAAAATCAGTATCCGAGAGAGGAAAATTGAGTGCTACGATGCGACGGCCAATGTCTACAGCGGTCGTGTCACGGGGAAGACGACAATTGACCTCGGTGACTTCGCCAACCCACGCTATAAGGGAGAATTTCGCGGTACGCAGATAGAGGCCGACGATTTTGTCTCAAGGTTCAGTCCGTGGGGCGGTCATCTTTTTGGTAAGATTGACTTGACCGGCGACTATGATGCCAGAGGATGGGAGGCGGAGGCGTTCTTAAACTCGCTGACCGTGAATGCGAACTCGTCAATGAGGGAGGGACGGCTGGTGACATCGGGCGCTATGTACACGGCGTTGTCACAGGCTGCCGATAAGGCTGGTACGACGTTTCAAAAAGAGCAACCATTGTCAAACGCCAGTACAAACATAACTGTCAAGGATGGTCGGGTGAGGATGGATGAGATCAATACGTCGCTCGGGCAGGTTGGGGATGTCAGTCTGGATGGCTACTACTCGTTTAACGATGAGATTGATTACAACGGAACAATTCTGTTATCCGAGGAATGGTCTGAGAAGTTGCAGTCGAAGGGGGGCGTCGTTGGTGGGCTTGCCGGGCTGCTTTCGGGTAAAAGCGAAGGTCGCGTCAAACTGCCGCTAACTATCG
>DAOUUR010000497.1 GCA_030668045.1 bacterium | reverse complement strand
TTTCACCTTTTGACGCCAATTCCAGAAGGCACACTTCGTTTGTGTCGGTTCATGTTTATCCGATAGTCGATGACAACGTTGAAATCGAGATCAACGATGAAGATGTCCGGGTGGATACCTATCGTGCCTCGGGTGCCGGTGGCCAGCATGTGAACAAAACATCGTCGGCGGTACGACTCACTCATGCCCCCACCGGGATTGTGGTCACCTGTCAGTCGGAACGAAGCCAGCATCGCAACAAGGACTCAGCGTTCGTGGTTCTCAAGTCTCGACTATACCAGTTACAGAAAGAAGAAGAAGAAGCCAAGATCGCCAAGTATGCTGAGAACAAAAAAAAGATTGAATGGGGCTCACAGATTCGTTCGTATGTGTTCCACCCGTATAATATGGTCAAAGATCATCGCACCTCGACCGAAACCGGAAACGTTCAGGCGGTTATGGATGGAGACATTGATCAATTTATTGAAGCGTATCTTTCAGACCCGCAATTTCGGCAGGATATTTGAATATAACGTAGTGAAACTAATAGTGTAAGTAGGAAAATATGAAGGCGCTAAGCAAAATCAAAGAAAGAGCCAGGTCGGCCAAGCGGCGTGTGGTATTTCCGGAAGGGACCGAGCCGCGTGTTATCCAGGCAGTCAAAAAGATACTATCTGAAGAGATAGGATCCGTTACGCTGGTGGGTGATGAAGATCAGATTTCGAAATTGGCATCAGAGCACGGTGTCAATCTGTCGCGTGTGGAAGTAGTTAATCCCGCTCACTCCCCCGACTACAACAGCTATGTCGATGAGCTTATGGAGTTGCGTAAAAAGCGTAAGCTTACCGAGGAGCAGGCAAAAGAGACCATGCTCAACCCGCTCTATTTTGGCGCTATGTTGGTGCGCCACGATAAAGCGGATGCTTCGGTGGCAGGCTCGATCAATACAACCGGTGACGTCCTTCGCGCAGCAATTCAGGTGCTCGGCCTCAAGGAAGGTATTGCAGCTGTGTCCAGTTGTTTCATGATGACGGTTCCTAAATATCGCGATCAGTTGGACAAAGTGTTTTTGTATGCCGACGGCGCTGTACTCCCCAACCCAACATCTGAACAATTGGTATCAGTTGCTGCCGCTACGGCGGACACAATGAAGAATCTGCTTGGTGAGGAACCGCGAGTGGCGTTCCTGTCGTTTTCAACAAAGGGTTCGGCCAAGCACAATGATGTCGACAAGGTTGTGAGAGCGTACGAAATGTTCAAAAAGAACTATCCCGACATTAAGGCAGACGGTGAACTTCAGGTTGACGCCGCGATAGTACCCGGGGTTGCAGACAGCAAAGCACCCGGCTCGGCTATTGGTGGTGATGCCAATATCCTGATTTTCCCCGACCTTGATGCGGGCAATATTGCATATAAACTAACCCAGCGCCTGGCTGGCGCCACTGCTACTGGTCCGATAATCCAGGGGCTGGCGAAATCGGCAAACGATCTTTCCCGTGGCTGCTCAGCGGATGACATTGTAGATGTCGCCGCCATAGCGATGTTAATGAAAGGCTAAACATATGAGCATAAGTCTACTTGCCAAAGAAATCAAAGAATCGGCCACACTGGTAATGGCCGAGAAGGCCCGTATCCTTCGAGAGAAGGGGGAGCCGGTTATCACTATGGCTGCGGGTGAACCCAAGAGTAAGGCGCCGATTGATGCTATTCTTGCCTGCGCCTCCAAGCTTAAGAATGCGGAAGTCCGTTATACTCCGACCCAGGGTATCCCCTCGCTCATCAAAGCGATCATCCGATACACTGAGGACAATTACAACAAAATAGTTGGACCTGAGAATGTCATGGCCACGGCCGGAGCCAAACAGGCAATTTACAATTTGATGATGACCATTATCAATCCGCAGGATGAAGTGGTTATTCTGGCGCCGTACTGGGTTAGCTATCCGGAAATCGTCAAGATGGTGTATGGTATCCCGGTGATCGTTACGCCGGAGGATGGCAGATTCGTACCGCGGATGGAAGATATCATCAGATCGGTCGGCTCCTACACCAAGGCGATCATAGTTAATAGTCCGAATAACCCATCGGGCGCTGTCTACCCGCCGGAACTGATTGCCGAACTGGTGGAATTCTGTGAGAAGAAGAAGATATATCTGATCATGGACGACATCTACCACAAACTTGTCTTTGATGGTAAGAAGGCACCGTCAGCATACAAATACGCCAAAGATGACTCTGATAACTCAAAGCTGATTGTTATCAACGGGGTCTCCAAGTCGTATGCTATGACCGGGTTTCGTATCGGCTGGGTAG
>DAOUUR010000368.1 GCA_030668045.1 bacterium | reverse complement strand
TCTGCTGCTCTGAGATGATAACATTGGGCAATCCATAAAACAAGATCAATATCGGAGCAAGGGTCACTAATAGGCTCGTCACTTGGGACGATAATCAAATTAGCACCCTCAGCGCTGAGCGTCAGCTTTACATTAATCCCAACAAGGCCGTTGCCGACCAGAGGATCGGCCATGAGAATCCTATCAAAATAGTCACCGTAAACAAAGTTAGTATAATCAACGATCAGCTTAGCTTTGTTGGTTTCGTGGGAAATGAGCCAGCTTCCTTGGCTGAAAACCTTCAAATCTAGATTCGAGCCACTCTGGTTGGATATTTTCAACTCTTTTCGATTGGGGTCGTCACCAACTACTATCAGAGATACTAGTGATTCGACACTAGTCCCTGTAACACACCTGTAGGCACTGCTGAGATATCTTAGAGCCTTACTGTAATCTTTGGTGCATATTCCGCCGAAGTAAGCATAACCGATAGATTTTCTGGCGTCGCAATTATTCGGCTCCACTTCCAGCAATTGCTGGAAGTACTTGACTCCGTTAGTACAGTCAGCCAACTGAAACAGATACGTATTGCCCAACATCAGTAAAATCTTGGTATCGTCCGGCTTGAACTCAAGATATTTCAACATATAGCTGCATGCGACCTCATAAAAATTGCGGTCGTCAACCACAGCCACCGGTTCATCTTCGACTCCCTCTTCGTCCTCCAGCTCCTCGTCGCCTTCCCCATTGTGGTTGGCGATGTTGAGCGCACTGTAACCGGCGTTCTTGTACAGCGAGGCTGAGGCCGAGTCGATTCCTAATTCAATCCGGAGATCATAATACTGAAGTGCTTGCTGATAGCTTTTCATCGAATGATAGGCCACCGCCATATTCTGGATGATCCGACGCTGGTTAGGATTGGCCTCAAGCGATTTCGCGTAGTACCCTACCGCCGTACTGAACTTGTTCGGTTTCCTATAATAGAACGCATCGCCGAGCAACTGATAGAGTTCGGCGTCATTTATACGAGCAACATACGTCTCTTCATCCTGCTGCTTCACCCACTCGATATGAGCCAGAAGCTGCTTGCCGCTGTTGACATAATCGCGTGAACCCCACAAGGCCTTGCCATAGTTAAAATATATATCTCTGGGTTCGTACGGTATGGCTAACACCTGGGCAAAAAACTCGCCAGCCTCCTCAAAGGCGTTGATATTGAGATAGGCCATGCCCAGTTCAAAATATGGTCGCACCGATGAGGAGTCAGGTGTCTTACCGGTAAGTTCAAAATATTTGCGATATGATCCAACCACATCTTTGAATCGTTCGATTCGCTCACTTCGAGATCGCGATGAAAGCGCAGCCTTAAAATAGATTCCGCCAGCTCGCAACCAGGCATTAGCATGGGTGCTGTCTTTGCGCAGAACTTCCTTAAGTTTGTCCATCGCACAGACATAGTCTTTCATCTCAAGGCAAGCCTCGGCCCAGTGGAAATATACTTCTTTATCGGCCGTATCTATCGTCAGAGCTTTTTCGTATTCCATCACTGCCAGCGATGGGATACCCTGATGGAAATTTGCTTCCCCGAGGTGAATATGGTATTCGGCCACGTTATCGTCCGGAAGCAGCGCCTGGCGGAAAGCAGCATCGGCAGCAGAGTAGTCTCCTTGGGCCATCAGCACTTGGCCGTAGCCATCCTCAAACTCGGCCTTCATTTTCTTGGCTTTACTGCGTCCTTTGCTCATCGACGCCAGAGCATCATCTAACTCGCCCAATTTCAACTGAGTCAGCCCGAGGTAATACAAAGATTCGTAATGTTTGCTTTTCTTATCCTGGGCCGTCTGAAATTGCACCTTGGCATCGGACCACTGTTCCCGCTCAAAATGGATCCTCCCGAGCAAGTAGTAATTCATGTGGTATGCTTTGTCCTGTACTATCTCCTTGTTGAGAAGATTGATAGCCATCGTAGTATCACCACGATCCAAAGCCTCGGTGATATTCAACTTGATGTCACGAGATTCCGCTGGGGACACTAACAACAGAACAGAAAAACCCACCACTACTAATAGAGCCGGTACAAACCAAAATCGTTTCAAAAAAACATCCTCATCAATTTCTCAACATAAGAGCCCAAAAACTAACAATTCAGGCATCAAAGTCAAGAGAATATTTTGGACTTCCTGATACTTGAGACCGGAGTCGATTTGGCTCCTTCGGGCACGGCATTCCACGCCCAACTCTAAACAGGAAGTACGCTACTGCACAGATCAAGATTGCGGCTCTGCTGGAAACCGGAAGCTGTGAGGCAAACACCGTATCAATGTACCACCCGGTCACCATCAGAATCACCGCCGAGGTGAGATTGAGTAGATAAGTTGCTCTGTGCAGCACTATTGTTCTCCTCTCTTATACAAGCTCAGCTTCTGGAACTTCCCAAAACCTTTGTGGGCAGTCTGGACCTTCCCACACCCGAGAAACTACACAACCGCCGTGCCATTTGGTCGCAGTTTGATGACTGCCATACTTAGCTATTACTACACAACAACTTAAGGATATCTGACCCGTACCAATTCTATTCTGCATTGGTACAGCACGCACTTTCTGCGTTAAAGAAAAATGATGGGGTCTCGTTTGCGTACGTTAATGCGGTATGTTTCTTGGGGTTACGAGTTGGGCTTTCTCAGCGTGGCGCGCGGAGCCAGTGAGGGCGAATTCGTACGTTTGTAGCGGATTCCACATCAATTGTGATAAATCCCCGATATACCTGCTTTTGGCCCGTCATATCGAGAGCCGGGTACAACTTGATCCGCTGTTCCAGCGACTTTGCAATCTCCCTGTTCGCTCCACCAGCTTTCCACTCCGGGCGGAGTCTGACCCGCCCCGAAGTATCAACGACAGCATAGCAAACCATTCCTTCCCGGTGAGTCGGCCTCACCGTCCTCAGACCGAATCGATCTCCGGCATCAGTCCGTGGAATCGGCGGGAAAAGCAAACCGACCGTATCGGCCACAAGCCTAACAGATGCTCTTTGATGAAACGACATGTCAGTCCAATTCTCCTGCCGCCACCGCTTAAGAGGGTAGTCCATCGCAGGAAAGAGAGATACCTGAAGGAACACTGTCGCCCCACTCCGTTTCCCCCGTACGGTAGCCGGGCTGAATTCTGACCAGAGAGTAGCCGACTGAAGCAACAGATTGATATCGGCAAAATTTGAGAAGACGACATCGGA
>DAOUUR010000060.1 GCA_030668045.1 bacterium | reverse complement strand
TGAGCCGATTCATCCTTACCGCCATCATGCTCCGCCACCTCTTCGGTCGCGCCTGCGGACTCATCGGAACCAGACATCATCGGCTTGATCACAAATAGTGTCAGAGCAACGCCTAAGACAATCGCGCCCACACCGATTCCACCAAAAAGGATCATCTTGTTTCCACCCTTCTTGGCTTCGGCAGAACCTTCACCTTCAGTCTTCGCCTTATCACCGGCTTCTACTGTAGTTTTTTCATCATCATCGGCCATTTTACAGCCTCTCAGGTTGATCGACGGTATCCGGACGTTCGGTCCGGATACCGCATCTGTTCTTGAATGAGGCCACCCGCTCAATGACTTCATCCACTGTTTCCTGAACCATGATCTTCTTCCCTGTCGTCAGGGAGATTATGGTGTCGGGAATCGCCTCAACAAACTCAATCAGATCGGCGTTGAGTACCAGTTCATCATCATTTAGTCGAGTGACTTTAATCATCTATTCTACCTCTTGATATTGACAAGTTCGTCCAGCATGCTGTCAGACGTGGTGATAATCCGGGCATTGGCCTGGAAACCACGCTGAGCTGTAATCATACTGGTAAATTCCTGGGCTATATCGACTGACGAAGCTTCCAGCGCACCGGAAGACACCGTCGCCGCTATCGTTGCTCCGGCCACACCTTCAAGAGCGGTACCGGAGTTGGGCGATACCTGATACATTGACCGCCCGGCCTTTGTCAGACCAGCTTTGTTAGAGAAATCAGCCAGTATCAACTGAGCCAGAATTCGCGTTACGCCATTGGAGAAGATGCCCGAGATATTGGCATTCCCATCGATCGCGATTTTCTCAAGGATACCAAGCCCGTAACCGTCCTGACGGACGATCGAAGCGGTGTGGCGTCCCGAAGCAAACCCGGTTAGGCCATCAAATTCACTAAAGGTGCCGGCATTCAGAACAAAATCAATGTTCTCGGCGCCATTGTTCGGGTTGATTACTACCGAACTGGTACCACCATTGTAATCGAACGAATTGAGCGAGCCGTCCGGATTGAAAGCGATATAGCCGGTACCACCAGCAGTTATGATCTCATCGCCAAGCGTCGAAATAGTCCATTCCCAGCGATTGGGCACCAGTGACTTGAAGAACTCAACAGCCAGAGTATGTTTACCACCCTGGGAGTCATATATCTGAATCGAAGTCGAGTGCACAGTATCAGCAGTATTCACGATCAGTTCGTTACCAACTCCCGCCGCAGCCAGGCCGCCAACGCCGGTTGTAATCTCAACACCGGTGCCGCCGAGGCCACTAAGACCGGTGACCAGGCCGCTGGTATTGTCAATGACGATATCAAGATTAGTAACCTGTGGTCCGGCAGCTGGGCCGGTACCCTTGGTGGGTACAAATGAATCAGTCGCGACGTACGTGTGCGCCGTGCCGGGTGTACCACCATCGGCCGCAGCACTACCAAGGCGATTGCCTGCGCCCACAGCCACACCAAAGACGAGGTTGGTTATATTGTTGGCAACAGAATCCGAAGAGGCGAAGCTGTATGCGGAATCAGCGCCAGCCTTGTCACGAGTAACCATGATTTCACCGGCGGCCAGCTCAGCCGTTATTCCAGCCACCTGGTTGATAGCGTTGATCAAGTCTTCAATAGTTGATGTTCCCGACAGGCCGGTTATCAACTGGCTGCTGCCACCATCGACAGCCAGCGAAAAGTCATCAAAAACTGTCACTCCCAGGGTATTGAGATCAGTGGAGAGCGCCAACGCAGCCGGTCCACCGATATGCGCCCCGGTGAAACTGCCGGTTGTGGCCTGGTTACCTGTGATTGTAATCGTATGCTGACCACCAACACCCTCGGAAGCGACACCAGAAACGTTCAATACATTTGAGGTTCCGGCTGAAATCAGTCGTCCTATGGAATCAGTAGCAGTGGCATCAAGGTTGTTAGCCAGAGTAACCTCGGTAGTAGCACTGGCTGGATCCTGCTGACCAAACGGCAGTGTTATCGGGCCGGTCGTAGCCAACGAAGGAATCTCCCCCACTGCATTGGCCATCTTGCCCATAACGTACAGTCCGGTAGCCGGATCGACCAGAGCCGAGTTGGCGTCAAAACCAAAAGCTCCTGCCCGTGTATAGAAACGGTTATCGTTACCGTCTCCCAGAACGAAGAAGCCAGAGCCTTGAATCGCCAGGTCAGTGATCTGACCGGTCGTCTCAAGGCCGCCCTGTGCAAAAAGGGTGTCAACCGATGCGACCTTCATGCCCAGCCCGAGCTGGATAGGGTTGGTACCACCGGTAATTTCCGAGGGGCGACCAGCGCCTTTGAAAGTCTGAATTAGTGCTTCCTGAAAATTAACCCGGCTCGACTTAAAACCAATGGTGTTGACGTTCGCGATGTTGTTACCGATCACGTTCAGCTTCACCTGGTGATTCTTGAGGCCGGATACTCCTGCGAACAATGATGCCATCATAGTTCGTTACCTCCACGCCTTTCGGCAGGACCTCTCCATCAAAATGGAGACCAATCCCGTGTTAGAGTTTCTGTTTATTCTATCGTTAATCATTTTTCTTAATCCTACAGGATCACAGCCGAATCGATAGCCGTGACTACCCCTTCTTTGAGATTATTGGTGTCAAGAGCGGTAACAATCGTACGGTCCTTCACCGAGACGACAAAAGCAGCATCGTCGGCGAGGATAAGCGTATCTTTGGAACCCTTAGTTTCGGCCTTGTCGATAGCGTCCGCAATCTTGTTGATATCTGTTTCTGAGAGCTCTACGCCGCGCGAGAACATACGTTCACGAGCATGTTTGGAGAATGATATATTCCTCTGCGCCGCAAGTTCGCGCGAGAACATATCCTTAAACGATTCACCGTCAACCTTGTTCCGCGCCCCGGCTCTTTCGCCGCGCTTGGCGATATCTATCAGATCAACTGGTCGCTGATAGTTACCTATTTTCATGGCGTTTTCAGAACTCATAGTAACCCTCAAAACTCCTCTTCACCGCCGTCTTCACTGGTAAAAATACCCGCCTCACCAATGGCGATCACATCACCAAGTGAAATTTCAACACCGCCAACCTTCAGAAAGGCAACGCCGTTACGGTATGTGATTGACTCCACCTTCCCCGCCAGTGACATATCGGGCGTAACAGTGGCTCCCGAGGCGGTCTTGGCATAGGCCGTAACCGAGTAGTAACCATCGCTGACCGTGTTACCGGCCTTGTCCTTGCCGTCCCAGGTGATTGTGTTGGCACCGCTCGAGAGATTTTTCTGCGTGAGGGTGGCAACGATCGTACCATTCTGATCCAGAATATCAAAAGAGGCTTCGGTGACCGATTGGTCGAGAGTGAATGAAATCTGCGATGATTCCCCCTGATCGACATAGATACCGTCGTAATCAGCTTTGACATCCTTACCGATCAAGCCCGCCGCCATCGTATTGTTGAGCGACTGCATCTGCAGGAAGTCAAACTGATTAGACTCGGCGATCCCCTCGGCTATGTTGTTCATTTGTTCCAACGATGAAAACTGCGCCAGTTGCGCGACAAAGTCTTCGTCATCCATCGGGTTCAGTGGATCCTGGTACTGCATTTTGGTTACCAACAGTTGGAGAAAATCATCTTTGCCGAGAGTTTTGAAGTTGTCGGTCGTTCCTTGCGCACCAGAATAACCGGAATTAACTGAAGATATCACAGACATCTAATTCATCTCCTATGCCAGAATATTGACACCATCCGTGCCAACGTAGGTCGGCGGCGGCATGTATTGGTTAGGGTTGGTTGCATCCTCTGATGAGATTCCCGACTCGGCCTGTTTTCCGCCCTGAGCCTTGGCTCGATGTCCCCAGAAGGTTCTGTGCGCGAACTGATTGCTCTCGTCGCGATCACCGGCAACGCTGACATCGATGCTATCGACATCGATTTTGGCTTCGTTCAACTGCCGGGCCAGATCCTCAAGGCCACCTTCGATTGCAGCCCTGGCATTGACACTATTGACTACGACCTGGGCAACAAGCTGATTATTACGCATCATCAGATGCAATCTGGCCGGACCTAAATGCTCCGGCTCTATCTTTAGCATGATTGATTTCGTTGAAAGTTGCTGGCGCGCTGCAAGATCATCCGGCAGCGACAAACGCGCTGAGTATGCGGCGCGAAGGGTCGTAGTAGCTCCTAACTTGCCGGAAGTATCATCGGTCTGAGTCGACATAGACGCAACTGCGTTCTTCATCCCCAAACCTTCATCGGCCTTAGCGTCAAGCATACTACCGTTCGTGGAGCCGGTTGACTTGCCAAACCGGATCATTTGCTCCGGATCAAACAGCTGATTCTGTTGGGGCATCAAAACAACTGTCGTTGCAGAACTGGCACCATTGATATTTCTGACCGGTATCACCGCCGCGATTCTGGTGGAATCGTCGGAAGTTTGACGCGGTGAGTCGGATTCTATCTGTACCCGATTGCGATTGACACGGGCACGCATCGAGAGTTGACGGCCAGCCTTCTCGGCTGTGATGACAAACGATGTCGTCTCTTCTGCGGGAATGGCCTTGCCCGGCACTTCGCCGCCAGACACACTCGTTTTAACCTCAAGCTCTTTGAGATTCAACGATGAGATAAACTTCTCGATCTTGGCCGCAGAATTGTTACCACCATCAAGCGATACCCGGTTGGGGATACCATTCCTGGCGCTGCTCTGGTTGACAGCCTCGCTCAGGTCCGCCAGAGGTATCGACACTTTGAAAGCGTTGGATACGTTTTCCGAATCAACCACCTGCATACTGACTTTGCCATTGGCAAGCGATGACTCAGTTATCTGATACCTGCCCTGCTCTATTGTGCTTTTCGAGGCATCAACGAGGTTCATCAGGTGACGCGTCGAAATTGCACCGGCTATCGGCAAGAATGCGTTCAGCTTGTTATCTGGATTGTCCGCCGAGCTATTGGTCGTGCCCGCAACGGCATCAAGTTCGATTCCCGATTTACTATCTACTCTCGTCGTCTCATCTCCCCGATTCGAGACAGTATCAAACGGCAGATTTGTGATTTGCCGATCAACAATTTCGTCACCCTCGACGACTGAAGCGTCACCAATCCAGGGACGTACATTTTCCGGAGAGACCGTCGCGCCTGACCGCGTACCAGACTGAATCAGACCACCGAGCAGGTCGCCAAACAACATCTGGCCGCTATTGAGCGCAGAGGTGCTCTGCCCTGCAACCGGTTCCACCCCGTCGGTCGGGATGAATCCAAGCAGCATATCGGTTATCTGGGTTCCGGTCGGTGTCATAGTTTAGTTCTCAGCGATCGTAATCATCTTTTTTGAAAGGACAGCGCCGCGTTTGGCCGGCAGAAGCGAAAGCGCCGCTGAGGCGTTTTTCGTTTTCATGCGAGGCAAAATCGAGACGACTGTTTCGTTGTCGAGATTGGCCAGCAACATGGCAACAGCACGAGGTTCCATACCGTCGTAGAGTTTGGCCAGTTTCTGGATACGAGTAGATTCGGCCTGCTCAATTATATTGACTTTTTTCGTCACCTGTTTATCGAGCAGTTCGAGCTCTTTCTGGCGAGAGTTGAGTCCTTTTTCCATCTCTGCCAAACGAGTCTTTTCGGCCTCCAGCCAATTGACAGCTTCGATAGAGTCCTCAACCGACATAATCTCCTGTTCGAAAGAGATTTCGGACTCCTCCGGTTGGTAGTCCAGGAAGGCAAGGTTGGATTGAATCTCGGCAAGAACAGAAGGGTCATCATCGAAAAAGAGGCTGTCATTGGGATCGGCACCTTCTTCGGCGTGTTCTTCGGCGTATTCTTTGCCGTGCTCTTCGGTCGATTTGTCGACATGAGCCGTCGCATCGCCTTCTTCTTCGGGCTCGTGAGCAACCGGTTCATCTTGGAGAACCATTAGAGTGAGAAAAGAGACCACCACCACTACAACGAGGGCACCGCCGCCGAGCATGATGTACTTCATCAGGTCGCCGGATTTCTTCGATCCTTCTTTGGCCTCTGCGGCGTTCTCTTCTACCTTCGTTTTTTCGTCGTCAGACACATTACACTCCAACTAAATACTTTTCGTCCGCTGACTTCTTAAGCAACGGCCGTGCCAAAGTGGCGAAGTCACTCTTAAGCCACTATGTGGCATACAGATAGAGGGGGCGCTTGCGCTGAGCTGAATTGCCCGGAGTGGTGTGGTCGGGAAAACTTTTCCAGCGAAATGGGGAAAGAAGGTTTGGATTATTCGATATTGCGACTATGCGATGCGAGTTAAGTGCGGTGTGCCGCCGGAGGGCCGCCATTCGGCACGATTTCGCCGTACACGCCTTTGATATCAGCCGATTGGACGCTGAACCGGACAATTTGTTTGCTGCTTTCAAACGACTCCGGCATCAACGCTCTTATATAGTTGTCCGAAACACCCCACAAATGACCGTCGGTTGAGGAACGATGCTCGCTTATGACTTCGAGCGTCTCCCCTACCTGCCGCTGGTTTGCCTGCAATTTGAGGCTGTCAGAGATTTTCTTGAGCGTCACATTGCGGGCTTTTATCAGTTCAGGTTTAATTTTGTCCGTCGTCCGGTCAGCAGCATCGGTTTGCGGCCGGTCGGAGTAACTGAATACATGTAGATAGTCGACCAACCCCGATTGCGCCAACTCGACCGAGCATTTGAAATCATCTTCGGTCTCGCCCGGAAATCCGACGATAATGTCAGCCCCAATCGTCGTATTCGGTACGGCTTCTCGGGCTTTTTCAACCTGCCTCATATACGTATCCCGGTCGTATGGTCGACGCATCTGACGAAGAATTCGAGATGATCCCGACTGCATCGGAATATGCCAGTGGCGACAGATACGACCGCCCGAATCAGCAAGCGTTGTCAACAGTTTGTCGGTCACTGTCTGAGGTTCGATAGAAGAAATGCGAATCCGCCCGAGATCGGTCTCGTGCATAATAAGCCGGCAGAGATCAGCCAGATCATCTAGCGGTCGGGCGACTGTTTTGTCATGATAGTACCCTATGTTAATGCCGGTGAGGACAACCTCTTCGTAATCATGCGTCACCAGCCCGTTGATCTCGTCAATGATTTCCTGTGACGACCTGTTAACCAGCCTCCCCCTCACTCGCGGCAGTATGCAGAATGAGCAGGTCTGATTGCACCCATCGGACACCTTTATCCAGGCGCGATTGTGCTGATGGAACTCAACCACATTATCCGAGCAGTTGGTGGCCGGTTGTACTTCGAACAGTTCGGGAAGTTTCTCCGACAGAATCTCCGAGATGGCATTTTTCTGATTGTTGGCGATGATAACATCGACCGGTTCCATCCCGGCCACCGTCTCTGGGTCGTTATCGACAAAACAACCGGCCACCACAATTCGCGCGTCCGGATTGGCCCGCACAGCTCGACGGATCAAGTAGCGGCAATCGGAGTCGGCGCGATGCGTTATCGTGCAAGTGTTGATAATATATAAATCGGCCGGTTCATTCTTGGAAACCCGCTCGAAACCAAAAGGGTTGAGTGCTGCGGCCATCCGCTCAGTCTCGTATTGATTGAGACGACACCCTACTGTCTGATAAGACACTCTTGTGCGCGTGCGTTGCTGAACCATAATCTTCAATATAACCCCGGAAACTCATAACGGTGCAGGAAAAATGACTGACCTCAAACCCGTTTGGGGCGCTTACATAGTTATTCTGCAAGGCCATACAAGTTTGACTCTGCCACCCGACGTGGAAATGGGTTCGTTTGGTGTTTTTTCACCTCGGGAGTGGTGGGTTGATAGTCTTTTCGGCGGCTCACCGCTTTTTGGTTTGGCCATGACGGATCTGTCCTTTGTGACAGGGGCGTGATCATACGATCAAGGGTGATGTTGTAGAGATTTCGGGGGAGGGCGGCAAGCTCCCCCCTACACGCTCTTGAATAGTAGTACGAGAAAGGCAAGAAGCACACACACCAAATTCACAAGAGGTAATATTGTATGGCGTTGATACTCTCTAACTGCCATTTTTTTGTACGTGGCAAACAACCTATCAAGAACGAGAGAGCTTCGGCGCGAGAAGAGGCGTCCAATAATGGGTCGAATCAATATGGCCCACTCTATTGGTTCCAGAAGAGCAGGCCGAAACTTGCCCTGCGAATAGGCCCAGGGATAGTCCTTTAATAGAGTCCGAATTTTCATCATGCGTGAGGCAGATCGTAATGTTAGAAAGGGGAAAATACACAAACACAAGAGCCAAGCAATCATAGGAACGATGTCGATCAACCCAAATGATATGTCGGGGGCCGACAATCCAAATGCCGTCATTGCTGCAAAGGCGGTTGACCACCCAGAGTATATGAGAAAAACCTGAGGCCAAAACAGCCTCGTTTGAACCTGGTTACGAGATTGAGAAGCTTTCCAATAGAATGGGGGGACACCCGTGAATTTCTTATGACCCTCACTGATTAGTACTACCGACCTCACAGGAATGAGTGGAACCCAACAAAACACAAACCATTCTGTCTGCACATGCAATAATCGATCATTCACATCTATATACCAATGCCCCCAATATGAGCTGCCAATGCCGTTAAATGTCTCCGCCATGTAGAATCTCCTATTCCACCTAAATTACAATACACAGCACGTGGAGTGGTGTCAAGGTCGATACTTCGCCGCACTCCATTCCGTGGGCGGCAGACGCCCTCGTCTGCCCCTGTATGATTTGCAGTTTCAACATGTCCTCAACCATTGAGACTCTTTATCGATCTTAATCAACCCACTTCCGGATGTCAACCAGTCAGCAGCGCTCGAATACATCCAATCTTCAGCCTTTTGCACTAATCCGGCTTTGACTGGATTGTTGTGGATATACTCCATTTTGATCTTTAGCTGGCTTTCTGTTTGAATAATCAAATCATCAAAGCGCGCCTCCACAACTGGTCCAGTGATGTCCAGTCTCTTTCTGACTACCATATGGATAAGTATACAATCAACAAGAGAGATGCAACCACCTTATATGAGAAGGGGCAGACGAGGGCGTCTGCCGCCCACCAAGTATTATCGCATTGACACGAAAGACGGTATCTACGTGGCTAGCTTCCTACTTGATCAGGATCATTTTCTTCGTAATCGCATCTTCATCGGTACTGAGTTTGTACAAGTATGTACCGCTTGAGACGTTGTGACCGTTGTTGTCGGCTCCTTCCCATTGAACTGTGTGATTGCCGGGGGGCAGAACAACACTCAGAAGAGTTCTGACCCTTTGTCCCAACACATTGTAGATAGCAATCTCAGTATGAGATTTTGTCGGTAGAGAGAAATCGATTGTTGTCGCCATATTGAATGGATTGGGGTAATTTTGAGATAACTCACACCTGGATGGCAGGATAGCATCGGTGTCACTATCTACCGATGTGGCTAATTGACCAAAGAC
>DAOUUR010000156.1 GCA_030668045.1 bacterium | reverse complement strand
TCAAAAACGGGGTCCGACTCTCGGTCGAACGTTTGTCGTGCGACCTGTAAACCACGCAAGGTGGCTTTTTCCCCAGCAGCATCTGCATCCAGTGCTAAGACAATGCGGCGGGAAAAACGCTTGAGCAATCTCAATTGATACTCGGTGAGAGCAGTTCCCATCGGAGACACAGCGTTGGGAAACCCTTCTTGCTGCAGGGCAATCACATCCAGATAGCCCTCGACGATCACGACCTGGTCTTGCGTACGGATTTCCTTTTTTGCCCTATCTAGCCCATATAGGATATGCCCTTTATCAAACAAGACTGTTTGTGGAGAATTGAGAAACTTTGGTACGTCCTGAGGATTAATTATCCGGGCTCCAAAACCTGCCATGCGGCCTCGCTCATCGCGGATTGGAAACATGATCCGGTGACGAAAACGATCATAGACTGCTACACTATCAGAACTCTCAACGCCTTCACGCTCAGTAAGCAATCCGCTGGCAATCAAATCCTCCTGGTCATATCCTTTTGAAGTAAAGTGTTTGAAACCAGCATCCCAGGAATCAGGCGCGTATCCAAGGCCAAAAGTCTCAATCGTTTCATCATTTAATTTGCGTTCTTGTCGAAGGTACTCTAAGACAGGCTTTCCTGCAGGTGTGTTGAATAAATTATGGCGATAAAACGTGATTGCATCTTCAAGCAAGTTTCGTAGATGGTCATGCTCTTCAACCGCTTCTTGTTCTTCCGAAGTCAGCGGTTTGAGTTCCACACCGGCACGATCGGCTAAATTTCCCAACGCTTCACTGAAGTCCCATCCTTCTTTCTTCATCACGAAGCCGAAGATATCCCCGCCTTCATTACACTGACCAAAACAACGCCAAGTACCTGTCTCAGGGAAAACAACAAAAGCTGGAGTGCGGGTGTTGCTGTGAAAGGGGCAGAAACCAGTATAGTTTTTTCCCGACCGGCGCAACTGGACTGTCTCGGAAACCAGATCTACGATATCAACGCGGCTTTTGATCTCATCTATAGTGGACATTATCAGCCTGATTTTTGTCTTTATAGAACCTTATTTATTAAATCCCCTGGCCAAAAATAGGTTTCGTTTCCCTTGTTCAGCAAATATCTCCATAAAGTCCGTCGAATCTAAGAGGGGCTCAATTATACCAGTTGAGGTGTGGCTCATTCCCAAATGTAGCAACCCTTCAGGGTTATTAGTTCCATTTCCATCTGCATTGGATTATCACTTATCAAAACTGAAAACAATTATAATTATTTTCTATGAATACTGCCTCTTTTGACGAAGCCTATATCTCTGTCGATGTCGAGACCGCGGGTCCATCCCCGAGCTGTTATTCACTGCTTTCCATCGGCACCTGTTTGGTATCACAACCTCAGAGATCGTTTTATATTGAACTGCAACCGGTAAACGACGAGATGCTGCCTGGAACACGGCGTGAACCTGCTCACGCAAGCTTTTGAGGACATCACTGACCAGCAGTTGACGACTTTGCAGGTCAAGACCGGCAAACAGCGCATGGACAGCACCCAGATCGCCAGCAACATCCTGGAGATGAGCCGCCTGCAGTTACTAGTGGAAGCTGTGCAGCGGATACAGCGCAGCCTCTCGGAAGCCGATCAGCAGCGCTATGCCGAAACCTTCGCCCCTTATCTGCAAGGCCATTCGGGGCAGTACGTGTACCGCCTCAAAGGCAAAGAGGGCACGCAGACGCACTTGCAGCAGATCGGGGAAGTGATCGCTCTGCTCCTGGAAGAACTGCGAGAAGACTACGCTCAAGACCCGGCTTACCAGGTGCTGAGGCGTTTCTTTGAAGGCAACTTCTGCCTGGAAGCCCAGGCGGTGCGCCCTAAGGCCAACCAGGAGTTGCAAGCCGACAGTTTGCAGTCAGTGGACGACCTGGAAGCCACTTATCGCCGGAAAGGCTCGCAGGACTACAAAGGTTATGTAGCCAACCTGAGCGAGACCTGCGACCCGGACAATGCCGTGCAGTTGATCACCAAAGTGCAAGTGGCCCCCAACAACACCAACGACAACACCCTGCTGTTGGAAGCCTTGCCCGACTTGAAGGAACGTACCGGGTTGGAGACGTTCTACACGGATGGCCCGTATGCCGGTCCCGATGTCGATCCAGCCCTGCAGAAACACCGGGTCGAACTGATCCAAACCGGTATCAAAGGCAAAAGGCTGGACCCTGACAAGCTGTACTTGGCCGATTTCGAGATCGAGCAAAACGAGCAAGGCGTTCCCACCCACATCACCCGTCCCGGGAAGGAACTGATCTCGATCCTGGACCATCGGGACGGGACCGGGGCCTGTCCCCAGGAACAAAGCGTGCCGGTCGAGCTGAGCAGTCGCAAGCGTAGTTACCGGGCGGACTTCGACCCGTCAGTCTGTCTGACCTGTCCGTTTCATCTCGCAGAACGCTGTCCGGCTCTCCCCGGGAAAAAGCGTCCCTCCTTCCGCTTGAGATTTACTCCCGCCCAGATGGCTGTGGCTCAACGGCGACGCAAATTGAGGCAGAGTAAGCAAACAGGCAAGAACCCCAGGGCTGCCATCGAAGGCACGATCCGAGAAGCGAAACATCCCTTCCCGGCTGGCAAGCTGCCCGTGCGAGGTCTCTTCCGCATAACCTGTTTGATGGTCGGATCGGCCGCCATGACAAATGTGCGCCGCATTCACCATTACTGGGAAGAGAAAAGGAAAGATGAACAGCGGAAAATGGCCGTCGAAACAGGTGCGAAAGCTGCCCCTGAACAGCCAAGTAATTCTTTGTCCTTGCTTCTGAAGGCGTTTTTGACCGGCATTAGATCGTTTATGCCGCTTTCGAAAGCCTATCTCGGTTGTTAAAGAACTGTAATTGCAGTGCGATCATTAGTGACTATCGCCTAAATACAAGATACGCCCAAAAATAGGAAATTGCTTATGTCAACCAGATCGAGATTTTCGTATTTTTGCGGCCAAAATCCGCTTGTTAGGGGTCAGATTTACCATAGCAGATGTAAATTTCGATACTTACGAGCAACCATAGCAGATGTATTCGCCTGTTCCCAGGGCAGTTAACTGCTGCTAACCTAGATTTGCAGACAGAAAATCGACTTTATTAACATAACGGTGCTACCAAATTACAAGTATGTTAGTTATTGGCCCCATTACCCGTCTCTTTTCATGTTCTAAATGTCGTTCGCCCAGAGCGACATTTATCTCAACGGGACCAGCATGGGCGACATCAAACGAGAAAAGGACGCCAGCGACCGGCTTAGTGGCTACCAACATGAAGTCTCTTCATCCCTTGCCTGACGCCCGTCAGGACCTCTTTTGCCCGATTGGATACGTCTTAGACGCCGTGTCCCTCGAAGGATCCACTGTTCATTCGCTGCTCCAAAGCGGCGATAGACGAGAATTACACAATCACGGGTGGGTGACTATCGGAAGAATGCTGATATTTGACGAAGATTCTGCTGACAAACTCTTAATGAGACGGGTTGTTCATGATGTTCGGACCATTTCCACTGGGCCTAGATCAAATGGATTGGATATCCAACGAAACTGGCACCTGATGTTTTATATGGAGTAACACAGTCGGTACTATCTGAATCTGTAAAGGTCTGACCCGAAATCGACACGAAATCCAGCCATATCTCGTCGGGGTGAAGCGTGAGTTTCAGACCCTTGGGTAAACAGACGCGACCTTCCCAACCTCGCCGATGAGCTTGGCGGCACCCACCCTCAAGGAAGAAGGCCTCGGGTTTCCGGCAAGGCCGATCAAACTCTCTGGCCGTAGTCCTAGTACTCATCCTGAGGAGGCCGTGGAGTGCCTGCGAACCTACCAAGGACACTCGCTCGGGTTCTGGTAACCATGCGCTATTGCCCTGCTCGGATCAAGAATTCGACATGAAGCAGCGGCGCTGCCGACGCGTTGCCGTTGAAAGATTCCGCGGTGCGATGGCCGGTCCCTGAGAAGATGAAAGCCATCGAGTCGCTCTGCGTCGTCCAATATTGGTTGACAATCTCCTGGACGATTGCCGTGAGGTCCGGTGTGCGCTGGGCCATGGTTGCGTCGCCCCTTGTCCAAGCAGGCAGCGGGTTAGGGTTATTATCACCCCAATCGACTGTGGCGGCGGTCGTTGGCCTGGACGAGACGTTAAACGCGGTATTCGTAAACGCGGCTGCATTGTCAGTGGCTTCGCCGTGGATCTGAAGCGATGTCACCTCCGATTGCGACTCATCGGCCTGGAATTGGATGTAGGCATTGGTGATCGTGGCACCCGCCGGAATGCCCAGGTTGGTGAAGCGAAGTCCGATGATCTGATCACTTTTGTCGAAGACCAGCTCGAGATCACTGCTCGTGAGTTTGACCGAACCCGAAGCCCGCTCCTCGGCGTCGTCGGCACTCGCAGCGACCCGAACTTCTACGGTTGCCGGTAGCAGTTGACCATCTACGACGTCCAGCTGGAAGTCATGGAAGGCAGTGCTCCCGTCTGTCGAGTTTGCCGTCACCCTGAGAGTGATTGTCGGCTCGCCCACGTCATCGAGCGTCCCCGTGGCCGAGCGCGTAATTTCACCGGAGACGGCATCGATGGCAAAACGCGGTATCGAGGGCGAGTTCACGTCCTCAACACTGTAGGTGACCGTATGGCCGGCATCGGGATCAGTTGCCGAGGCGGTAATGCCGACTTGATCGCCTGTGACGGCATTGTCGTCGATCGTATTGGGGTCGGAGTCGGCATCGGGGCCAATGGGTATAGAACTTGGGGTGTTGAAGGCCACCGGTTCATCGACATCGCGGACGGCGAGTTCGAAGGTTTGGGTGGCGGTACTTCCGTCTGACGAGGTTGCCGTCACCGTGAGGGGAATCGGATCAGCCGGGTCCAGGCTCTCGAAATCAAGTGGTTCCAGGCTCGTAATTACACCGGAGACGGCATCGATGGCAAAACGAGGTATCGAGGGCGAGTTCACATCCTCAACACTGAAGGTGACCGTATCGCCGGCATCGGGATCAGTAGCCGAGGCGGTAATGCCGACCAGGCTCCCTGCGGGGGCATTCTCGTCGATCTCATTGGCGGCGAGATCGACGTCGCCGTTGAAGACCACCGCCCCGGGGGCGGGGGGCAAAGGGACATATTCCACATGAAGCAGCGGCGCGCCCGAAGTGCCGTTGACCGCATCGCCATCATAGGAAACCGCGGTGCGCTCGCCGATTCCGGTGATGATCAGGACCATTGAGTTGTCGGCCACCCAGCCATCTCGGTCCAGGATCTCCTGAATGATCGAGGCGATATTCGGTGTCTGTTGATTGACACCGGCCTCGCCTAACGTCGTCCAGTCCGGCGGCATCCAGGCCACCGCGGCATTGGTCACTTGCCTAGATGAGATGTTGAAGTCTGCAATACTGAATGTCGCGGCATTGTCGCTGTCTTCACCGTGGATCTGAAGCACTGTTGTCCCAATATCGATGCCAGAGACCTCGAACTGCACATAGGCATTGGTGATGGTGGCGCCCGGAGGGATGTCCAGGCCGTTGAAGCGAATTCCGATCGTCTGTTGGAAACCTGACGTCGGGTCATCGACCAGTTCGAGATCCTTGCTCGTGAACTTCACCACACCCGTGATGCGCTCCTCGGCGTCGTCAGAGCTCAACGAGACCCGATACTCCTTGATCGGTTCGAAGACATCTTCGATGGTGAAGGTCTGATTCACCTGAGCGTCCGCGTTGGTGCCCACCAATTTGCCGTCGACGTTGACGGTGACATTGAGTTCCGGGTCTGTCTCGAAATCGAGCACCGTGCTGGCGCGCAGGAAGAGTTCGGTTCCGGCGATCTTGAAATTGGCGGCATCGACGCCGGCAAGCGTCAGTTCATTGGTGCCCACGCCGTCATCGGTGATGTCAATGTCTGCGACCTTCACATCGGCCGACGTATTTTGGTCTTCGGGTATAAATTCCACCAAGTTGGTCAAGGAAACCCCTGTGGGCGCCAGGTCGGTATTTGTGATGGTGAAGGTCTGAGAGACCACAAGATCCGGGGTTAAGCCGACCGTTGGGTCGTCGACCGTGACGATGACCTCGAACGTCTCGTCCACGTTGAGCACGGTGCCGCTGCGCAGGAAGAGTCCCAAGCCGATGATCTCAAAGATGTCATTGGCGCCGGTAAGCGTTAGTTCATTGGTGCCCACGCCGTCATCGGTGATG